>CAYIGH010000012.1:0-28950 GCA_964362915.1 Candidatus Woesearchaeota archaeon
TTCTTTCAATAGAAGTTGAAACTCTTTCCTGCCATTTTTTTAATCTTAAAAATTTACGCGTTTGTCCTGCTTCTAGTTTGTATATATCTGAGATTTCGCCTACATTTGTTGTGAGACCTTTATCATATTTTTGCATTGATATCGGAGCCCCACCGCGACCTTTTTTCTCTGCTTTGTCAAACTGACCTCCCGCATCCTGGCCTGTATCAACCATCTTTTCTTCTATAATCAGGCCACATTCATTACAGATAATCTCTCCTTTTTGATCATCATAATTAAGATTGACACTTCCGCATTCTGGGCATCTTTTTACATATGTCATCTTTAGAAAACTCTATGGAAAGGTTTAAAAGATTTACTATTCTAGGGTATTTAAAGCTTTCTGTAAGGACTTTTTGTTTCCGACGATAATTATTCTTTTAATCTTTTTTAGCTTTCTATTAGGATTGCATTGACTTGGCCCTCTTGAGAAGGGCGATTCGTTATTTTTGCTTTTCCCAGCGAAGTTTCTATAATTGCACTTTTTACTAGACGATTTTGCCTTGCCAAGAATTTATTCTGTGGCGTCTCAACAACGTTCTTTATTTCTGATTTTTGCGCCTTGCCTTTAACTAATATATTTGCCATGTTTGTTTTTAAAAGAATAGTTTTTATTCTTCCTCCTCTAACGCGAATTTGTTTTCTTTTTGTTTCTCCTAAGACAACAATTCTTTCCTGATTCTTTTTCTCATATAATTTTTTCTTTCTCTGTCTGTGATATTTACCGCCTGTTATCTTTCTTCCGTAATCCATAGATAAAATTGAAAAACTCTGCTTTAAATAGTTTTTCTTTTATTAAATTTTGCTAACATAGATAATTTTCAAACGTAAAGTTTAAATATGGTTGTGATGAGATGCAAGTATGGTTAATGGTATTGAAAGACCGCTTGATTTGCTTAATCAGGCAAAAGGCAAAGAAGTTTTGGTACAATTAAAAGGAAATCAACAATTTGTTGGGGTACTAATGGCTTTTGATATGCATATTAATGTAGCTTTAGATAATGCCAAGGAAGTTATAGATGGAGAAGTAAAGAAAAATATCGGATTAACTTTTTTGAGAGGAGATACTATAATTTATATTTCTCCTTCTTCAACGTCTGTAAGATAAGGTTTTAATTATAATATTAAAGAATCAAAGTCCTTCGCTATTGAAACATTTTTAAAGATTTTTTTAGCTTCTTTTTCTATTATAGATAGATTGTGTTCATAGCGTTGTGAGATATGTGTCAGTATGAGGCGTTTTACTTTTGCTTTTTTCGCTATTATTGCTGCATCAGTAGCAGTAAGGTGTTTAAATTTTTCTGCCTGATCTTTATCTTTTATGCTGAATGCAGATTCGATTATCAATAAGTCTGCATCTTTTGAGAGGTTTATTGCGTTTTGATTAAACTTTGTATCTAGAATGAAGGTTATTTTTCTTCCTTTTTCTGTATATGAAACCTGAGCCGCTTTGATTTGTTTATTATTGTAAGTTATATCTTCGCCTTGCTGGAGATTTTTTAGGATTGAGGAATTTGGAAGCTTAAATTTTTTTAATTTATTCCTGTCTAATCTTCTTTTATCTTTTATTATGAAAGAATATGCGTTAGAAGGAGATGTGTGATCCATAGATTTAGTTTCTACGTAGAAATCTGATTCATTTATTATAATTTTATTCTCTATTTCATGGATCGCCAGGGAGATAGGGATATTTGTTATCTCTTTTAAAAAACTAATATAATGCTTTATACCTCTTGGACCATAGAGCTGGACAGTTTTGCTGTAGTTTAGCATTGCTAATGTTTGAAACAATCCTGGCAGGCCAAATGTGTGATCTCCATGTTTGTGAGTGATGAGAATTCTTGTTATTTTCGTTGGACTGATATTAGCTATTTTGAACTGTCTTTGCGTACCTTCTCCGCAGTCAATTAGAATATTCTCATTTTTATAAGAGAGAAGAATGGCTGAATGATTTCTTTTTTTTGTCGGGATAGAATCAGATGTTCCAAGAAAAGTAATTTTAGTTTTTTCCATTTTTTTATTAAAGCAATGTTATTTAAATAGTATTTGTTTTAGTAGTAACTTGGCAAAGAAAAGTTTAAATAGGGATTTTGAATAAATTGGATATGGATAAATGGAGTGAATTATTATTGGGACTGATCTTAGTAATTGTTCCTATAGTGGTTGCTTTCTATTCTCAAACCTGGGGATTATGGAATTTCTGGAGTGCTGCATGGGCTTTTCTTAAAGGAGGAGTATTTTGGATGATTGTTATGATTGGGGTTTTATTTATTTTATTAGGGATAAGTGATTTGAAGGGATAGATTTTAGGAGCAAATATATTTTTGCTTATTTGCGAAGTTTATTTTCTACTTTGATAAATTTTAGGGCTATTGAAATAAATGAGCCTACGAGGAATTGAACCCCGATTGCCCGGTCCGAAGCCGGGAAGTCTATCCATTAACTTATAGGCTCTTTTATGAAAAAGATTAAATAACTATCCTTTTTAATCTTACTGCGAATAAAAAAGAGAAAATGGCAAAAACAATTTTAGCTGTTACGACATTATTGGGCACAATTATAGGGGCAGGTATTTTCGGCATTCCTTATGCAATAGCAAAATCAGGGATAATAATGGGTCTGATTCATATAATCACTATTGCGGCAATAACAGCAATTGTCTTTCTTTATCTGGGTGAGATATCCCTAAGAACAAAAGGAGACCATCATCTATCAGGCTACGCAGAAAAATATCTTGGAAAAAAAGGCAAAATGATAATGCTTCTATCAACAATATGTGGAATTTATGCAGCAATTCTTGCTTATCTTATAGGAGTAGGAAATTCTTTGAGTTTTCTTTTATTCAACAACCAAAATTACTCCCTTCAATTAGGCATTACATTTTGGATTATAATATCAATTCTTTCCTTAAGAGGGCTAAAAGCGCTGAAAGAAGGAGAATTTATAGGAGCATCAACAGTTATAATTATAATAATCTCAATGTTATTTTTCTTCATAAATAAAATAAATTTTAATAACCTAACACAGCTATCTAATCCGACTCTTTTAAACTACTTCTCCCCTTTTGGAGTAATATTGTTTGCATTCCTCGGCTATTCCATAATTCCTGAAATAAAAAAAGTTCTTGCTAATAACAGAAAAGAAATGAAAAGGTCAATAATTTTGACGATTGTAATAACAACAATTATCTATATCACTTTTACATTTATTGTTATAGGTATTAGTGGCAAAAATACTCCGAAAATAGCAACAATTTCATTAGGAAAGCCATTTATTTTATTAGGAATAATTACAATGTTTAATGCATACTTTGCTTTATCAGTGGCATTAATAGACGCATTAAGCTTTGATTTTAATCAGTCAAAAATAAAATCATGGCTTTACACAACAATAATTCCTATAATGCTCTTTATAATATTAACATTAACAAACTCGGCAGATTTTACTAAAGTAATTGGAATAGGAGGGGTTATTTCAGGCGGATTAACTTCAATTTTAATACTAGTTATGATTAATAAAGCAAAAATTTTAGGAGACAGACATCCGGAATATTCAATACCTACATCTAAAATATTAAAATTCATATTGATAACAATCTTTATATTAGGCACAACTATGGAAATACTAAATTTTTTTATTTAGGATTTTTTATCCTTATAGTGCCTCTTTTTCTAATAACCCACAGAGCGCCAAAAATTATTATCACAACAGAAATAACAGAGGCCAAAATAGCAGAGAAAAAAACAGAACTTGCATTTTCGCCGGAAATAGCAGGGGGAGAGCTTAAGAGAACATCTCCAAAACTTTGCTGCACTCCTCTTTCCAATGAAAAAAAGACAAGTTTAAATAAACTATAAAGAGAGAAAAATAATACTCCTAAAAATATTATTATAAAAATAAGAACAATTATCGGATTCATAATTATATAAAAAGAGAGATATATATGAACTTTTCTGTTCTCTGTCGCGGTTGAGTCCCGAGTTTGATTCTCGGAGCAGGAACAATTTTTCAGTTATAATTATACCGAGAGAACAAAATAATTGACCAAACTTTTTGTTCTCTCGAATATACCAAGAGACAAAATGGTAGAATAATTCAGTCTCTTGGTATAGAGTAATATAAAATTAATCCTCTTAACAAAGCATTTTTAACATTTAACTTCTACTCTAAATGATGGAATTAAACGAAGTCAAAAAATTTCTCGAAGAATTAAATCAAAACAATATTACTTTTGACCCCCACTTTTACAAAAGAGTAGGAGAAAGACCAATAAATGGATGAATGGTTAGAAGCTTTTTATCTCAGATTAATAAATTAATCATTTCCTCTTTATTTAATCAATTATACCCCGCAGCTTGCTGCGGCTGGGTTCTTGATTACGTTCCTTAGGCATTGTGTTATTCAGAAAAAGCGAGATAGTTCTAAAATTCTCATTTCAGTAATCCCTTCAAAATTTCTCTGGCGACATTAAAATCAGCTCTTCTATTGGTTTTCTTCATAATCTCTCCCATTAAATAATTAAATGCCTTCTCTTCCCCGGATTTATAATCCTCAACAACTTTTATATTATCTTTTATAACCTCATCGATAATCTTTTCCAATTCCTTTCTATCTGATATTTTAGATTCTTTCTCAATCAATTTCTTAACAGAAAAACTCCTTGGATAAAACTCATTCAAAATCTGTTTTCCCTTCAAGACACTTATCTTTCCACTTCTAACTGCTTCCAGCAATTCAGCAAAGTGCTCGACCTTCAAATCAGTTTTGTTTAAACTAATTTTATTATAATTTAAAAATCTTAATAATTCAACAGTAACCCAAGGCAATGCAAATTTCGCATCGGTCCCTTTATTGGCTAATGCCTCGAAAAATTCAGCAATATCAACGTGCTGTGTCAAAACCTCTGCATCTTTATCATTAATCCTGAATTTTTTTATCATCTTTTCTAGTTTTTTATCAGGAGATTCCGGTAAACTCTTTTTTAAATGCTCAATCATTTTAGGGTCTAGAACAATATCTTGTAAATCAGGATCAGAAATAAACCTATAATCCTCTGCCTCTTCCTTTCCCCTCATCCTGATAGTCTCTCCTTTTACTTTATCAAATCTTCTAGTTTCACGTTCACTTCCTTCTGTTATCTGTCTCTCAAGCTCGTAATCAATAGCTCTGGCAATATTTTCAATTGAATTCAAATTTTTAATCTCAACTCTTTCTGTCTTTTTTGGAATGTTCACATTAACATCAACCTTAATGCCAGCATTACCATCTACAGATTTCAAATAAGAAAGATTATGCAATAGAATCTTAAGCCATTCAGATACTTGCTCACTATTAATAAAATCCGGTGCAGTTATTATTTCAACTAATGGTAGCCCTGATCTATTATAATCAACACATCCTGTATCCGGCTCCCATGCAGCAGGATCTTCTTCTAAATGCATGCTCCATATCCCTATCTTATGAAATTCCCCATTTACACCAATTGGTACGGCATACGCCCCGGAAATAGTATTTTGATATCCTTTAGGCAGATCAGGCCAATCATAATGTTTCCTCTGCCATCTCATCTCATTATTTATTTTGCATCCTAACATTAATCCTATTCTAACTGCCTGTTTTACTGCCTCTTCATTTGGCAACATTGGCTTTGCTCCAGGCTGTGCCGTGCACGTTGGGCAAATATTAATATTAGGTCGTAAACCCTTTTCTCTTGAGGCCTTGCATCTGCAAAACAATTTTTCTTTAGTTATGATATAAATATGAATTTCCAATCCAATCATTCCTTTAATCTTCTGCATCTGCTGCTCCATGCCGTTTTAATGCATATTAGTTATAAAAAACTTCCTAAATAGATTTAAATACCCTAAAATTACTTTATTATAGACAAAGAATATTGTGTATAGGAATAGCGGCTAATTTAACCAATCTATTTCTCTATAATAACTCTTGAAGTAAAATGGAAAGTTTTAAGAAACTAGGAATAACTGAAGGTCTTTTAAGATCAATCAAAGAACAAAACTTTGAAAAACCTAGTGAGATACAGGAAAAATCAATTCCTATAATTTTAGAGGGAAGAGATGTTATAGGAAAAAGCGCGACAGGATCTGGAAAAACTCTGGCTTTTGGCGCAGGGATTATTGAAAAATTAAAAAAGAATAATGGTATTCAAGCTTTAGTATTAACCCCAACTAGAGAACTGGCAGAACAAGTCACACAATCTTTAAAAAAGTTTTCTAAAAATACTAATCTGAAAATACAGGACATTTACGGAGGAGTTTCTATTTCTAGGCAAATAGAGGAAATAAAACATTCTGAAGTTATAGTTGGTACGCCTGGGAGAATATTGGATCATCTGGAAAGAAAAACTCTTAATTTATCAAATATAATGATTCTTGTTCTTGATGAAGCAGACAGAATGGCAGATATGGGCTTCCTTCCAGATGTAGAAAGAATCATAAAAAAATGTCCTGTAAACAGACAAACTTTATTATTTTCTGCAACAATATCCCAAGATGTTAATTATATAGCAGAAAAATATATGAAAAATCCAGAATATGTTTCTGTAAAATCATATGTAGAACCAGAAAAATTAAAGCAATATTATTATGATATTTCTCCAAATGCTAAATTTTCTCTGCTTATTTACCTTCTTAAAGCAGATAAATCTCAGCTTGTAATGATCTTTTGCAATACAAGAAGGAATGCAGATATAATCGCCAGAAACCTGCAGCGTTTAGGATTAAAAGCAACAGCAATCCATGGCGGAAGAACACAAAATAGAAGAAATGATATAATGGAGCAATTTCATAAAGGCCATATTCATATTTTAGTCTGTACAGATGTGGCGGCAAGAGGACTTGATATTAAAAACGTTTCACATATCTATAATTATGACATTCCGAAAAATAGCACAGACTATATTCATAGAATTGGAAGAACTGCAAGAGCTGGGAACGAAGGTGAAGCAATAAGCATAGTGTCTAATAGAGACTATGAAAATTTCAATAAAGTTATTTCTAACAGAGCTTTAAACATAGTTGCAAAAGAACTTCCAAGTTTTGAAAATGTGCAATTTCATCTATCTCAAGAAAGACAGGGAAATTTCCATAGATCAGAACATAGAGGCAGATTCAATAAAAGAGAAAGAAATTTTGGAGATAGGGGAAATAGATTTGGCAGAAGAGATAGAAATGAAGAAGACCGAAAAGATAGATACAAAAATAAAAAGCATAGATTAGGATTTAGAAGCAACTATAGAAGAAGATACTAATTATTAGCAAAACTTCTCGCGACTAAAATTGGAAACAAAATAGTTGCATCTCCAAAGACCTTAATGCTTTGCGCTTCTCCTTTAATTTTTCCCCAGGAAATTGCCTCTTCAGGCAATGCACCGGAATCAGAGCCATCATATTCTTGAGACGTATTAATAAAAACGCTATAATCACAACCATTTCTTAGCATATTTGCATTCAGAATAGAATGTTTAACAACTCCAGAGCCCAATATGATAACCCCACTTTTCTTCAATCCAATTGTAGTATTATTCAATTTCTTCACATCCTCAACAATGTCTATCTTAAAATTTTCATTATTCAATCCGAAAAAATAAATATTATCTCCCAATGCTCCATCAGTCAAAGCAGGACAATAAACTCTTATTTTATTTTTCCAAGCCCAATAATATATACTTTCTTTATTGTTTATCTTCTCTCCCATCTTCCATATTAAATCGCTTCCGCAAATTATTTTTCCTGTTTTCTTTTGCTCTTCGTAAATTTCCTTTAATAGGGGCTGCATAAATTTCTCGAATTCAACATATTTATTATTTGGAGCATAAATATTTCCGATTCTATTAATTCCCTTTTCTCTCAATTCTTTTCCATCAGCTCTAAAATCTCCTAAAACAAAATCTCCCAAGCATTTTATTATATCTTCTTCAATACCTCCGGCAGTTGTAACTATAACATCAACTTTTTTATGCTCAACCAAATATCTAAAAACATCTCTCAACCCTGAACTGACTAAATTAGAAGTATATCCTAAAAATATGAATGTCTTTTCTTTAATCATTTCATTTACAATATCTATCGCTTTGCTTAAATGTGATGCTTGGAAACCTGTACTTGCGAAACTTTCAATAATATCTTTATAATTTACTCCTTTATTAAAATCATAACCTTTTATTGAAATTCCTTCTATTTCCTCACTTTCTCTAAGTAAATTCTTCCTTGCTATCTTTTCATTATTATTTGTCATAGAGCATCCACAAAAAGCATATTTAAAAACCTTACATTCTTTTAATAAAATAAAATGGAGCAGTCTATTCTTCCAATTAATTCTATAGAATTATTAATAAGATTAGGAAATAGTGAGGAATCAATAATTGAACCGCTAATAGAAAAAAGATCCCCTTCGAACTATGAAATTCTAAATAACTTAAAGAGCAGAGGACTGCTAAGGGAGATATCTAGTTATCGGCATTCTGACTATGTTGTATATGATACAATGTTTACAGAAAGAGGCTTAAAAGTATATGAGAAAGCCAAAGAAATAGCAGAAACATTAATGAACAGTCCGGAAACAGTAATAATAAGGCTAAAAAGAAACAATCTATATTTGGATAGTTCACAGTATGAATTAATTGCAGGAGGAGATGATGATTAGTTCAATCCATATAATAACTTAATTATAACCTAAATAATCACCCGCCGCCAAACCTTCTAGCACGACGACCGTATTCCCTTATTGCTTTATGCAGCTCCTCAATACCAAACTCAGGAAAATAAATCTTGCTGAAATATAATTCAGCATATGCGGCTTGGAATGGCATAAAACCGCTCAATCTATTTTCTCCAGAAGTTCTTATAATAAAATCAGGATCAGGCATACCATAACTATCTAAAAACTTTGCAAAGTCTTTTTCGTTAATTTCCTTCGTTTCACTCTTTAATATCTTATTCACAGCCCTAATCAATTCATCTCTGCCTCCATAATCCAAACAAAGCAAAACTGTAAAATCTTTATATTTGCTAGTTTCTTTCTCTAATTTTTCCAAGGCCTTAATTAAATTCCTGGGCAGTCTGTCCTTTCTTCCAATATGTTTGAATTTCATTCTGTTTTCTTTAGCAAACTTCATAAACCTCTTAACTCCTCCCAAAATCAAATCAAAAATGGCCTTTTTTTCATTTTCGCTTCTTTTCCAATTATCAGTGGAAAATCCCCAAATAGATACATATTTCACGCCTATTTTCTTGGCTTCTTTTAATAAAGATTCTATATTACTATAACTGCCCGCTCTATAATGTCCAAACTGGGGCGCTAGCCCTCTATATTTAGCCCATCTTCTGTTGCCATCTGGAATAATTGCAACATGTTTTGGAATATTGTCAAATTTACTGTTGCTTTTAGCAAATCCAAAAATCCTTTTGAATAGCCTAACAAAACTATTGAACTTATCAATAAAAAAATTTCCCTCTCTGACTATTCTAAAATCATCAGAAATATCTTTAATATCACTCCAGCTAATGTCAATATCTTCAATTTTTGATAAGCCCGGATTCTTTTCAATCCATGATATCATATTATTAATTTTGTCTCTTTCTCCTTGGGTGACAATTAAAACTCCTCCATCAAAAAGATTCATTACACTTCCCTTTAGACCTTCTCTATCTGCAAAATTTTTTACATTATCTCTAAAATGTATTCCCTGCACTCTTCCTTTTATTTCAATTCTTGCTTCTTTCATTTTTTATTTATCTCTTCAATTATGCACTCTTTAAATTTTTCTAAATCTTCCGTTTTAATTCTGGCTCCGACTGCATCTTCATGTCCGCCGCCGCTGGCATTTTCGAATTTTTTAATTATTCTTTCAAGGATTTTTTTGACATCTTTTCCTCGTAATGAAATATTTGAAACCCCTCCTTTTTTATAAGCAACAGAGACATATTTTTTCGGATATAAAAAAGACAATTCGTTGGCAATATCAGAGCTTATGCTTAAATCACCTGAATAATCAAAAAAAATTAGATTATTAAAAACCATTTTTTTAGCTCTCTCCAAAAGATCATCATATTTTCTTTTTATTTCCCTATATCTTTTCCTAAAAGAATAATTCCCGCTGACTTCAACTAGAACATCCTCCGGCCCTTTGCAGGAAACTAAAAAGTTTTGTAAATTCACGATATTACTTGTACTGTCTTTCAGGCCGAAATTAAATGCCTGGGCAATTTTTCCTATTTCAGTTTTGTAGTAAGCGTCGAATGGTCCGTTAACCTTTCCCCAAAATTCACTATATCTTTTACCGAACTCTTCACTAAAATCAGGCATGTAGTGATCAGCTATACATCCTATAACTGCAAGCCATAAATCCTCTTTTCTTCCACTTAAGTGCATAGCAAGATAAGTTACAGGCTCTTCACTTCTGTCTTTTCCTGAATTTTTAGTAGGGTTATAGACAAAGATATTTTGAAAATCTTTGTTGAAGTCATTTTCAGCAATATCATGATGATCTATCCATACCAAAGGCAGCCCTAATCTAACAATTTCCTCAATGAATTCTCTTGCAATTATTGGTTTATCTAGAACAAAAATATAATCCGCATTTAACTCTCTTGCTTTCCTTGCATATTGTGCATTTAAATCAGGAAAGCTCCTGACAGCCACGCCTTTTCCTCTTCCTATATAGCGCCTTAGTATTAAAAAGCTGCATAATCCGTCGCAATCATTATCATAATAAAATATAGGATTTTGCGCTTTATCTAAATGTTCTTTAAGTTCATTTATCTGTTTTTGTGTTAACATATACAAATCAAAAAAATACTCTATTTAAGTTTACCTAATAATTGCTCTATGTAATCAACAGGCATTATTGTTTGCTTTGCTGCTGAATCTTTCTAGCTTCCCATTCCTCTCTTTGTTTTTTAACGATAGGGCATTCAGGATTAAAACAAAACTCCCAGGGCCTTTTTGCCTTTCTAATAGCCAGAAGTTTAGGGAAGAGGCATGCCTCGCAATTTTTTTCTGATTTTTTAATTAATGCGTTAGGAGGCAGACTATAAGTCTGCCTGCAATTAGGGTATGCAGAACATGCAACAAAATAACGCATTGTTTTTTTTGAATAGAGTATCCTAAGATTTCCTTTTTTGCACGAAGGGCACAATATTATGGTATTATTCTCGCGCTCTTCATTTCTTAGATTCCTGATGGCATCTGACAAGTCCTTTCCTATATCAAGCTCTTTGGCCTTAAATTCTTTTGATATATCTATTATAATATTTTCTGCTTTTTGTATTATTTCCTTTTCCTTTTCTGCAAGATTCTTTATTTTTTC
Organism: Candidatus Woesearchaeota archaeon; assembly: GCA_964362915.1. Lineage (GTDB taxonomy): Archaea > Nanobdellota > Nanobdellia > Pacearchaeales > GW2011-AR1 > JAUSIK01. The sequence continues at coordinate 11,369 of CAYIGH010000012.1, forward strand.
AGCCTGAATAGACTCCATTTCTTCTTCCATCTTTCTAGTTAAATTTTCGTCTATTATTATAGGTGAATGTTTTTCTAGAGCCTCAATTAACTTCATACCTAAAGGAGTTGCTTTAATACTCTTGCCATCAAGATAACCTCGTTCAAATAAAGTATCTATAATAAGGCTGCGGGTTGTTTTTGTTCCTAGATTCTTCTTCTCCAATAGGGTAATTAAGGAAGCAGGAGTATATCTTTTTGGAGGCTGTGTTTCCTTTTCTGCGAATTTTATTTCATCAATTTTTACTCTGCCTTTTAATTCAGGCAAGTCTCTCTCTTCCAGATACGTTGGATATGTCCTAGTCCATCCTTTTTCTAAAATTTTTAATCCAGATGCAGAAAATGTTATTTTGGGGTCATTAACAGCCATAAGTTTTATTCTGGTATTGGCTGTTACAGCGTCAGGAGAAAATGCAGAAATGAATCTTCTTACAATCAAATTATAGAGTTTTTGGTTATTGTCTGCCAGAGACATATGCTCACCAGTTGGAAAAATTGATGGATGAGCCGGGTCAGATTTTTTGCCTTCTATAGGCCTTGCTCTTGTTGCAATCTTTATTTGCTCAGGAAAATATTTCTCCAATGTTTTCAGTATTTTTTTTGGTTCTATTGAATCAGGAATTTTCTGAGAAGAGGTTCTAGGATATGATATTAAACCCTCAAGATAGAGTTTTTGCGCAATCGCAAGCGTTTGAGCAGGGCCGATTCCATGATGAGAATATGCCTCGCTCTGCAATGTAGTTAAATCAAATGGGACAGGAGGCATTATGCGCTCTTCTGATTTCTTAGTCTCTGCCTCTGCTTCTTTTATGTCCTTAAATTTTTCTAATTGCTCTTTGTCAAATATATTTTCCGGGTGCTTAAATTCTGTTTTATTTATTATTGCGAATACCTGCCAAAATGGTTGCGGCTTAAATGCAGCTATATCTCTCTCCTTTTCCACGATTATTTTTAGTGCTGGCCCTTGGACTCTCCCTATGGAGAGTATTTTGAAAGAGTTTACTTTTTTCAATGCTGACATCAAAGCTCTTGATAAGTTTATTCCATACAGCCAATCTAAAATATGCCTTGTTTCTCCAGCGTATGCCTGCCCCCAATCAGGCTCGGGAAGAGAATTCTCAAACGATCTCTCAAGTTCTTGTTTTGTTAAAGTGGAATATTTCATTCTTTTTGCAGTTGCTCTCTTACAAATAAATCTTAATATATTCCATCCTATAACTTCTCCCTCTATGTCGTAGTCAGTTCCTATAATAATTTCTTTAGCGCTTCTCGATAATTTCTCAAGCAGTTCATAATATTTTTTTGTGAAAGAATGGTCTTTAGAAATATATGAAGGCACCCATTCCAACCTAAATATAGGCCAGCCCCTTTGGCCCTTTACATAAGTTAAGTTAAATAAATGCCCAACTGCTGATGCAACAAAAATTTTTTCGCCATTTCTCTCCAGTTCATAATAAAAAACATTTTTATCAATATGTTTTTTTGGATTCCCTAAAGCAAATGCTATTTTTTGTGCTGCCTGCGGCTTTTCTGTAATAATCAATAAAGCATCTTTTTTAGGGGATGTTATTTTAAAAGGCTGAACTTTTTCATTTTTTTTCTTTTTCCATTTTTTTATTTTTTTGGACTCTAATTGCATTGCAGGCATAGGCCTCCCTGGAGATTCTATACTTGTGAGCTCTGCCAGAGTTGGTTTTACTTTAGCTTCTTTTTCTATTGTTATCTTTGCATCTCCTATTGGGATGAATTCTTTTACAATCATTTTTTCACAATATTAATAAGATTTAAAAATATATAGATTTATGTCTTTTGAGATAAAATTTTTTATCAATCCAAATATTTATTTTCTAAAACTTTCTTTTTGATATAGAGATTGTACAAGATAGGCGATAGTAGATACAGAAAAACCTGCGTATAGAATATAGTTCCAGTTATCTGTTATTTTATGGAAATCTCCATATTGTTTTAGAAAAGCGGATGCGGCAGAACCTGCAAGAACACTACTCCATATTTTAGCGGAAGTTGGATAAAAATGCTCTGCAAAACAATCAATTGTTTTAGTAATTAATGGCTCTGTTTTCTTTATTATGGATTTTAATATATCTTCTAATTTATCTTTTAATCCCTCACCATATATTTTACCCTCTAATCCTAAAGATATGGCATATAGCTCTTTTGCTATTTCCTTAGCAGTATTTTCTATATCTCTTTCTTCTGGTTTATCTTCTAAAAGCGTTCCTGATTTATAATCGGCCTTTTTATAATTATTTTCTCTTAATCTCTTCACTTCTAAATCTTCTACGCAAGACTACATAAAATTAAATAGTAAGAACGAACTTGTTAATAAACTTTTGTATAACTCGCTATATTTTATAATTCGATTATCTTACCTTCTTTTCCTACATTAATTACTCTTGTGCCGTCAATATTTTCCTCCATTCCTGAAGCCTCATGAATATGTCCATGCAACAATATGTTTGGCTTGAATTTTTTTATTGCTTTTGTTATGGCTCTGCTTCCTGGAATTCCTGAGATTTCTGATAGACTTGGGGAAGGATGCATATGTGTAACCATAACTTTTTTTTCTATGCCTTTCAAACCAGAATGGGCTTTCTCTAATGTTTGAAATAACTCTTTTTCTGATATTATCCCAGGCCCTGGAGCTATTTCTGCCCCTCCTGCCCCAAAAAAGCCAACATTTTCATATTGAACAGAGTATCCATGGATATTTCTCACGCCGTAAATTGTAGCCAAAAAGTCTGCTGTTGCAAAAGAATCCCAATTGCCTGGAATTATCAAAACTCGCTTATTTTTTTCTTTAAATGGCTTTATAAGATTCTTTGTTTCTGTCCAGCCAGTTAAATCGCCGCATAGTACAACCAAGTCTATTCTTTCTTTTTCTGCTTTTTCTGCTAACTTTTTTATTTGCTTCTCGTCTCCGTGAATATCAGAGGCTGCTAAAATTCTAAGTTTTTTCGACATAGTTATCTATTGATATGAGATATTATAAGTTTTGCCATAGAGCATACATTGTAAAATAAATGATTGACGTTGATTTATATAAATAAAATATAGTTTAGGATAGAGAGGATAATTTAATCAAATCTAAAAGTTGGTTTATTCGCAGGGCTGTTAATTTGTTTGTCATAACCAAATATGAAACAAGTGCAATTACAAATAAAGTCATTATTAAAACTATTGTTCTTCTGAATTTCTTCTCTGAATTTTGAGATTGAGTTACTTTTTCTAATACCATCTTTTTTATAATTTTCTTTAAGATTTTCTGCTTTAAATTTCTTTTGTTTTTCTTTTTCCATTTTCAGTACTTTCTAACGAAACACACCATAATGGCAAGAAATAAAAAGCCAATTTATTATTCTTTGAAATGCCAAAAGAAATAATAAAAAGGAATAAGAAGAGATTTATTATTATTGCTTTTATCCTATTCATTCTTGCGTTAATAGGTATAGGTTTCATTTATTATTTGTTATTCGGTTTTGAAGAGAAGAATAATATTTCTAATAATATAAGGAGACAAATTACAAATCCTGCGAAAAGTTTAAGTTTGGAGGAAGCAATCAAACTATTTGACGAAGACTTTGTTTTATATTTGCTTTTCTCAATAAAGGCCTATAATTTGCATGAACCACTATTCGGCTCAGACATTCCAAAAATTGAGCTTCATATTGAAGAAGATATTTATAACGCCAGGATTATTGATGGAAAAATAAACGTTGAAAGAGGGGAGATTGACGAAGAAGACATAATAATTACGACTAGTAAGGAAGAGGCAGTTAAGATTATGCTCGACAAAGATTATGTTGTAGATTCTTTTAGGAGTGGCCTCTCTAATATAGAATTAAGCGCTAATAAATTGGAATTAGCATCTAAAGGATATCTTAGTATTTATGAGGAGCTAAAAGAGAAAAATTAGGGGATTTATTGAATTATTGAGATTTTTGTTGTGTTTAATGAGTGGTGTTTTGTTACTTTAGAAGATAACAAACATGGGGAAAAATTTAAAAGCTGTGATATAACTTAATATATACTTTAGAATGAATATGTTTCAACTAGAACAAATGAAAGACAACTTTGATATCTTCTTCAGAAGAAAACCCGCGTTAATGCTTGTAGCTCTAAAAAGAATAAGCAGAGCAAGATATGGGAGTATTTTGGCTAAAGAAGTAGACTGCACTTATAGTCATGCTGTTAAGATTCTACAGAGTTTGGAAAAATTAGGATTGGTAATGTTTGAAAAAAAAGGAAGAATAAAACTAATCAAGCTGACAAAAAAAGGCCAAGAAATTGCTGAAAATATAGAAAATATTAAGGGCAAGCTTGTATAAAAGCAGTTATCTAACTTGCTCAGCTTTTTGTATGAAAGTATAAATTCCTTCAATATGTGAAACTCTTGCTTTTATTAAAATACCTCTAAATGCCGAGTCAAGTTTCGCTCCTAGCTCTTGAAATATAGGCTTTAATTTCTCATATAACTGCCTGCCTCTTTTATCCAAGTCAGTTAAAATACAAACTTTCTCCTTATGTTCTACATTAAGCATTATCTGCTCTACTCTTTCTCTTAAAGAAATAGAATTTTTATGAATAGCATATACTTTTTCGAATCCCAGGGATTTTAGTGCATCTACGTCTTTTTTTCCTTCGACTATTACAACATACTCCTTAAATTTTTCTATTTCATTTTGCAGTCGTTGGTTGTATTTCATTATAAAAATGATCTTTACAAACTGATACACTTCTCATTAAGAAATATTATCGCTATTTAATGATTTGCTCTTGTTTTAGATATTCAAGCATGGTGCTTATTTTTATGAAAAGCGAAAGATTTATAAGTAATCTAAAGTTACTATATAGTAACTTATAGTTAACATGGTACAGCTTACAGATAATGAGAAGAAAGCCTTGCTTATCTTATTCAAGGATTTTACTAGTTATCACAATGCTAATTCTATAAGCAAGAAAATTGGCATCTCAAGAATTGGGTGTATGAAGATGCTTAAAAAATTTGAGAAGAAAGAGATTGTAACAAGCAAGAAAATTGGAAAATCTATTGTTTATAAGCCTAATCTCGAAAATGATTATGTGAGAGACTTTATTAGTTTTCTTTTATCAGATGAGGCAAATCATTTCAAAAGGTGGAAAGATGAATTAAAAGAGCTTTTTAAGGGAGGGAGGGTTGTTATGTTGTATGGCTCGACAATTACAGATTATTCTAAAGCAAGAGATATAGACGTAATGATTATAAGAAAAAAAGGAGAATCTGGAGAGATTTATGAGATTATCACTGAAAGGCAGAAATATATTCCTAAAAAAATTCATGTTGTTGACCTTACTCCTGAAGAATTCTTGAAAAATGTAAAGCAAAGACAAAAAGCTATTATAGACATTGTTAAAAATGCAATTATTCTTTTTGGACAAAATAGATATGTGGAGCTAATAAAGAATGTCACAGGCATCTAAGCAAGTAGATTGGTGTATTAAGAAGGCGCAGGAAGAAATTGAAGAATGCAAAAAGCAAGGAAAGAAACCTAAACATAGAGGGTTGTTAAAAGTAAAGCCAAGCATTGAAGAAGCAAAGAGACATATAGGAAAGGCAGAGCATGATATTAATGTGACAGAATATCTTATTAAGGGAGGTTTTAGAGATGCCAGCATAGGAACCATTTTCTATACAATGTATCAATGTTTTTTAGCCATAACCTCAAAGTTTGGATACGAATCAGGCAATCAAACCTGCACTATTGCCTTAATTGAGAGCTTAAAAGAGGAAGGCAAAATAGATTTAGATGAGAAGTTTATTAGATATTTCAAGTATGAAGATGACGAAGTAAAAGATAGCATTATTGAGATGAGAGAGGATTATACTTATGGAACAGATATTACACCAGATAAATCAAAAATCGACTTTTTTATAAAAGAATGCAGAGAACTTATTGATAGAACAAGGGAGATTATTTATAAGGAAAAATAAGAAGATAACTGTTATTTTAGAAAATAAGACTGGTCCCGACGGGAGGGTATCAGGAGTGATACACTCCCTATTAAGAAATAATATCGCTATTTAATAATTTACTATTATTTTAGATATTCAAGCAGGTCTTATTAAAGAATAGAAAGGTTTATATCATAACTTTAGGTTATTATATCATAACTTGGAGTTATATTATGATAGAACTAACAAAGAAAGAACAAGAAGCATTAATAAGAATATATAAGGATTTTACTCATTTCTATAATGCTAATTCTCTGAGTAAAGAGTTAGGAATAACACAGGTGGGTGCTATGAAGCTTTTGAAAAGATTTGAGAAGATAAATATTCTTATCAGCAAAAAGATTGGAAAATCAATCGTATACAAGATTAATATACAAGAGGAATTTGTACAAAAGCTTATTGCGTTTGCTTTAATCAATGAAGCAAGAAAATATCAAAGATGGAAGGAAGAATTTAAGCCTTTACATAAAAAAGCTAGAATTGTATTGTTTTATGGCTCTGCATCTAGAAATTATGCTCAAGCAAAGGATATAGATATTTTTATTATACTTGACAAAAATGATGTTGACGAGATAGACAGGGAACTTGAAAGAGTCCAGAGCATATTGCCAAAAAAACTCCATGCCATTAAGGCGACAAAAGAAGATTTGATAAAAAATCTTAAAGAAAGAAATACATCTATGATAGAAATACTTAAAACAGCTATCGTTTTATATGGCTATGATGAATATATGGAGGTTGTAAATGGATTCGCAAGCTTCTAAACACATTGATTGGTGCTTAAAGAAAGCGAAAAAAGAAATAGAAGAATGCAAAAAACAGGAAAAGAAGCCCAGCCATAGAGGAATCTTGAAAATTGAGCCAGATAAAGATCTCGCTTTGAAGCATTTAGAAAAAGCAAGACACAATTTAGATGTATTGAAGCTTCTTAGGAAAAATGGATTTTCTGATTGGAGCATTACTGCAGGTTTCTATACTTTATATCATTGCTTTCTTGCAATTGCGGTAAAATATGGATATGAATCAAGAAATCAGACTTGCACTATCGCTTTAATTGAGTCATTGCAAGAGGATGGCAAAATATCAATTAATCCGGATATTATTGAATTCATGAAATATGAGGAAGAGGAAAATAATCATGAACATAGCATTATAGAGCTTAGAGAGGATTATACTTATGGCACAGATCTTACAGTTAAGAATGAAAAACATCTTGACAGGATAGAAAAATTATGCATTGAATTTATTGATTCTACTAAAGATATTATTCATGAAGAGGAATAATAATAGAGCTCAGTGGCTCCGCAAAGAGCCTTGAGTTTCTCTTTAATTAGGACTTTTTGAATAAACTCCATAAGAATGCATCCGCACCTCTAAGATGATGATCTAAATCGGTCTGAGATAATAATTCTTTCGCATCCTCTTTCATCATACCTTTATCATCTTTTAAAAAAAAGTCATACATGTTTGATATATGGCTTAAACATCTGCTTGCAATTTTATGAATTCTTTCTTGATTATAAATAATCCTATTTATTATATCTTTTAATCTAATTTCAACTTTAGAACACCAAAGATCGCGGTCTTTTAATTCAAAGTCATGAGACAATTTTTTTGGAAGAGGAGCAGTTTCTTTTATTACCTCTTTCATTGCCTTAAGAAATTTTTTATTAACGTTTCTAACTTTAGAACAATGATAAATATAAGAAAGAAAAATCCTCATTTCAGGTGAGTGATCATGAGAGTAAATAATATCTCCAGCTGAAATCCATCCATCCTGGAGCCTGTATCCTTTTAATGCTCCATATCGCTTCCTATAATTATGCCCTATTCGCCCTATTAAGGGTATATCGTTTTCAGATATTTCAAATGGTTTATTTAAAAGAACGTCTAGAGATTCGAAATCAGTATCTAGAGTAAGAATTTCGCTTAGGGTTGGTACATGAGATACAGATCTAATATCTATTTTCTTCTTTAATTCTGCAAAGAGATGTTCTGCAAATTCTCGCGCTAAGTGGACTTGTATAGGCCGTACACTATAACTTCCACTTCTAGAAAAATAATTTACGATTAATTCTTTATTATCATTCACATAAAAGCTTCCGCCAGTCTTCTTAGTATCTCTATTCACATTTCTTTGAATATCCCAGTGAGAGTCTACGCATCTGCATATTCCCTCTAGTTGTGATCCTGCTGATCCAGGCTCAATTATAAGAAATTTATGCTTTCCATACGGGGGAAATATTTTACTTCCTAATTCTGTTGGCTTAACATTTATATCCAAGCCCCATCTATATCCAAGCCCCATCTATATCCAAGCCCCATCTATATCCTTCACTATATCCATACCATCCAATATAGTCTTCCATAAATTTATTGTGAATAGAACGATATTTAAATCTTTCTTTCTGTAACTATTTTAAAGTAACTAATTAATATATGGCCCCGACGGGATTTGAACCCGCGACACCTAGGTCACTCCGATTTCTACGAAATCGTAGGAACTACAACTCTCACGAGTCTGTAGTTTAAGAGCCTAGTACTCTACCAGACTGAGCTACGGGACCTTAAATTTTAGAGATTGAGCAGATTTAAAAAGTTATTGAGAGATTACAGACAAGATATATTTATTTTGTTTGATATCATCATGAAAAAAGGCGTGAAACTTTTATATTATTTATTAATATTAGGATTAATAGCAGCAGGCATTTTGATATACTAGATAAATTAATAATTGATATAGAATAAATAAGCTTAAATAGTTTAGAATAAATTCTGAGAAATGGAAATTGATGATCCTGTTTCTTGTAGTAAATATATGGGGCAAACAAGAGCGCAGATACCTCTTAGAATAACAGAAGAGATGAAAAGAGCCGCTCTTTATCATATAGACAAAATAGACGCTAATTTAGGATATCAGGCTCTAAAAAAATATGAGGCCGCAAAAAGATGGATTGATGGCGTAAATAATAGAGAATATATATGGCTCAGTGTTGCAGGCGCAGCGACTCCTGCGGGATTTGGAGGCTTGTTTGCTGATATGATTTCCTTGGGATTGGCGGATTTGATAGTAACGACAGGAGCCAATGTTTATCATGACTTGCATTTTGCATTTGGTTTGCCAGTTAGACATGGTTCGCATAAAGTTGACGATGATGAATTAAGGAAAGACGAGACAACTAGGATTTACAATCAATTTATACATAATAGATATACGCTAAAAGCACAAGACATGTTAAATCAAGATATTGCCAGAAGAATCTTGCCCAAACTTAAAACGCAATCATTTTCTACTGCCAGTTTTTTGCATGAATTTGGAAAAGAAATGCTTTCTGATAATAGTGGTTTAATTCTTGATAAGAAGGGTTCTTTTGTTGTAAGGGCTGCAGAATTTGGAGTCCCAGTCTTTATTGACTCTGGCTCAAATCATTCATTAGGAATGGACTTATCTTTATTATCATTTGAAGGTTTTGATCCTGATACCAGCCCAACCAGGGATATTCTGGAAGCTGCAGCTTTTAGCGTTTATTCACAGCCACAATTCAATATTTTCCTTGGAGAAGGAGGGCCTAGAAATTTTGCACAGACAACAGCGCCCACAGCTTCAGAAATTTTCAGTATTCCATTTGAAGGCTCTTCTGGATGTGTTAAATTTACAACAGCTGATGAAAGAACAGGCGGTCTTTCTGGTTCTGGAGAATCAGAAGCTGTTTCGTGGGGGAAATATAAAGATGCTGATTCAAGTAGAGAGATAGAAGTATGGGGAGAATATACACTAACAGCGCCTGATGTAATTGCCTATGTCGCAGGGCATGTCTCCAAAAAACCAAGAAGGCTTATGGATAAACATAATGAGATTGTTAGCGACTTAATAAAAAAAGTTGAGATGCATAAGCAGGAAAGGATAGATTCTCAAGACGAATTAAGAAAAATTCTGCCTTCTGTTGTTGCGAAAGAAAAGGAAGCTAGAATAAAAGCAGGGTATAAGTTTGATTGAATTATTTATGGCCATGTAAATTCTGTCGTACTTAATAATTTCCAATGCTTTTCCTTAGTTTGCTCATCTTTTTCTATTATATAAGTATGGTAATACGTTGTTGTGGCTATGCTTTTACCTTCAATTGTTATTATATATCCTAAATCAAAGCCGTCTGCACTGAATTCTTTATTAATCTCCTTCAAGATTTTTAGCAAATCCACTTATAAGCAAAGAAGAAGATTTATTTATATTTATCTATAGACTCTCCATGTATGAGAACATTTCGTACATTTGTAGAATTTTGTTTCTGCTTCATCTGCTGCCCTTGTCTGAGAAGTCCAAAAATAGGCTTTTTTATTTTTGCATTTTTGGCATGTTATATCAACTATTGGATTAGTATTATCCTGTCCTTCTTTTATTATTGGAACTACTCCTTTATTCTCTATCTTTTCAGAAGCCTCTATCTTTGGCTTTTTCTTTGGCCTATAGCCACAATTAACACAAGAAATTTTATCTTTATCAACAAGAATCATACTACCACACTTAGGACAAAATTCCATGCGTAGATATTAGATAATGGGTATTTTAAATTTTTGGTTTTTATCTACATAGTCCTTTCTGCCCTGCTGGTCTAAAGAATTCAAAGAAAATAAGTTTGATCCATCCTAATAAAGGTATTTTTAAAGTGGCCTTGCCTAAAACAGAATCTTCCAAAATATTTTTTTCTATTGATAGCTGATCTGTATTATGATCTCCCTTTGTCTCTATTGGATTCTTACCAATTATTCTATGTATTAAAGGATGCTTCGTAGGCGCGTTGAAGATTATTACATCTCCTATTTCATAGTTTTCCTTCCCAATAACAAGTATTATGTCTCCTTTATTTAAGCCATTCTTGAAAGAAAATGCCTCAAAATTTGACTTGCTAATATCTTTATCTATGTACCATTCTGCATTTTTACTCCACCATTCTTCAAATCCAGATTCGTGATACATTGAACAAGACTCAACAACAACCAAAGGAAGGGAAGAGCCTGTTATAAAAGATAGAACAGGAAAGAAAATTAATTTTATAAAAAGAATTATTAAAACTATTGAGACAATCCATGATTGCCACGTATCTTCTTTAAGGAAATTCCAGAATTTTTTTATTTGATATAAAAATGACATGGGACATTATAGAAAAGAATGTTTTTAAAGATTCCTTAAAATGCACCTTGCGGGGATCGAACCCGCGTGACCAGCTTGGGAAGCTGGCATTCTGCCACTGAACTAAAGGTGCTCTATTTTTCAATATTCTACCCTATTAATTCTTTTTGTTTATAGAAAGAATTAAAAAGTATTTGTTTAAACTATTATTATGGAATGGACAAATAGATGGACAAGATATCTAGACAAGGAAGATATAAAATTTGTGGGAATTGCTAATATTTTATATGAAGAAAATTTCGATGAAATGAGACAAGACTTATATGGAAGATTATTATCCAAACCAATGTATCCTGCTTTAAAAAATCAACTTACCAAAGACATTGAAAGAATAGATAAAATAATTTTTTATAGAGACATTGACGAGTTTATACAGAGAAGAATTTTTAATGATAACTTCTAAAGAAAATCTTTATAAACGAGATAAATTTTGAAGCATTATGATCGTGTAGCTCAGCTTGGTAGAGCACTGCTCTGATAAGGCAGGGGCCCCAGGTTCAAATCCTGGCACGATCATTATTCATATAGAGATTAAAAACAAGCTCTTATTGCTCAAAAGTCTTGAACTCAACCAATAGCTTATCATTATTAATTGACAAACTTTTTAAAGGCAAATTTACAGGCAGGCTATTTACATAAACCTTCTTATCCCCAATTGCTTTTATCTCATAACCAGACTCAAGCTTTGAAATAAATACGTCTTGAGGAGATTCAATGCCTGGAGTTTTTAATTCGTAGATAATTTTATCACTCAATCTTTTAATTTTAGTTTCTGCCTTTTCTCTTGGAAGAGAATTCATTCTATCCAGCTGCTTTTCTGAAATAGATTTTTCGAATATGCTCCTTTGATTCTTCTCAGGCGCCTTTTTTGCTCTGGCATATGGTCCAACTTGAATTCTTATTCCATTTGGAAGACTTTTTATTTCTGCGCCGTCAAATTCTTTTCCGATATTTTTGAATTGTTTATCCAGACCTTTTATCAGGTTGTTCATCAAAGAGCCTATTAATTTGTCAGTAAAGCCAAACTCAAATTGAGAAGGAACAATTTCTTCGTCTATCTCTTCATTCTTACCAAGAAGACCATAATCTCTCGTATATTTTTCCTCATCAATTAAATTAATTCCGCAATAAGGGCAGAAGCTAAATTTTTCATTTACCTTTGAATTACAGTTGTCGCAGCGGACATTCTTTTTCTTAAAAAACATAAATAAGTATAATATTGCCTTGCTTTTAAACATTTTGATAGTGGCGCATTGTGACTGTAAATTATTACAACTTGAAAAAGCAAAGAAAGTAGGTTTTAACGTTGGGATTTTGAGAAGTTGTGAGCAATATTGTTCTTTGAATAACGAACAATTTGGGTGAAACCTGCAAGGTTGAACCTCAAAATCCTTGTTAAGTCCTCCGAGCTTGCGAGAGCCCGCAGGGCGTGACCGAGCCTCGAAGAGGCGAAAGAGTTCGGGCTGGCTCTGGAAAACCGAAAGGTTTATAAATAAGATATTCTTACTAATAAGATAAATTAATTGGAGTTAAAAATGGAAGATTTAGAAGTTACAAGTGTTAGTTCAAGAGGGCAAGTAGTTATCCCTCAGAAAATAAGAGATAAGCTGCACATTGCCGAGGGAGAAAAATTTGTTGTGATCGGAGAAGAAGACACCATAGTCCTTAAAAAGCTAAAAGTCCCTTCATTTAAGGGGTTTGAAAAGTTGCTTCGTAAGACGAGAGAGTTTGCCAAGGCAAAAGGAATCAAAGAGAGTGATGTCGAAGAAGCGGTTAAAAAAGCGCGTGAATGATGAAAGTAGTTTTTGATACGAATGTCTTTATTTCAGGTATTTTCTGGGAAGGGAATTTTTGTGCATAGATTATTGATTTATGGCGTGAAGGAAAAGTTACTTTAGTGAGTTCTGTTGAGATAGTTGAAGAATTAGTAAAAACCTTAAGAGGTTTTAAGATTCAGATGGATGAGGAGAATGTAAAAGAATGGGAACAAATCATTCTTGAAAACGCTATTTTAGTTGAGCCATCTGAGAAGTTAGATATTGTGAAGGAAGACTCCGATGATAATAAATTTCTAGAGGCGGCAATTACAGGAAACGCTGGATATGTTATAACGCAGGATAAGCATTTATTGAAAATAAAAGAATTTCAAGGGATAAAGATTGTTAAACCAGAGCAGTTCTTGGAAATTCTTGGTTGAGTTTTTGCTGGCTTCTAAGTTTTGAAGTTATTATTAAGTAGTTACAATAGGAAGATTTATAAATACTAAATCCTTAGAAAAAATATGGAAATTCAAAAAAAACCTAGAAAACTTTATTTACATTCTCTTAGTATTGACACTAAAGGTGAGAATGATGATATAGTAGACGAAGATTTACTTCGCAATATTTTAATGCACCATGATAGTAGGGGCAATTTTTCTAGAGTTTCTGAAGACTTAGAAGGAAAAATAGTTCGCATTCATTACACAACCAAAGATGAAGTAGCTAATACTACATATTTTGAAGATTGTAAAGAAGGCATAACATTAACCTTTAAAGATTATATCCTCTTAGGAAAACCCAAAGTTATTTCTGAAACAAGAGCTTATAAAAAATCAAGATAATTCTTGTAGGGATTGTAAAATCATTAATTTCTGAGGACGAAGTCCGAAGCTATCTGAGCCAGCTCGAATTGGACTTAACGTGCCGGCTACGATAATGACAAATAACCCTGACGAAGTAAGAGAGTTTTATAAAAGACTTGAAAGAATTGTGTATAAACCGGTATATGGCTTGAATTGTCAATAAATTATAACTTCGCCGTAATTTTCAGAATAAGGCAAGTTTAAATAAGAGATTTCTCTCAAATCATCAAGGTCACTGGCTTTAATTTTCTTTAATGATAAGGTATATAGAACATCATTCATATATAAGGCTCTCTGTATGCTCTCTGGCCCATAATAACCATACCTTTCCTTATCTATAACATCATAATGTGTTATTCTTCCCTTAATCTTAATTTCATCAAGTCTAATATCAAAAATATATGCTCCCTGCCAGACTGTCTCTCCATAAGCACTGGCAGGTATTTCTCCTTGATATTCAGTCTTATCAATTTCTGCCAAGGACACAGGCATTACAAGCAAATTTCTCTTTTTATCGAATAAAAATGCCTTATGATCGTGTAAAGCATAACTGTCAGTGCCTCTATCGCCGACAACAATCTTTGCTCTTTCTCTCGGATTTTTTATATCTCTTACATCAAAAATAGCAATCTTCAATCCCTGATACCATGCAAAATCGCGCCCAAATCCTTCCTCATTTGCATCAACTGCTTCTTTCCCAATTCCAATTATATGATTCTCATCATAAGGATGCAAATAATCAGAATATCCTGGAATTTTAAGATATCCTAAAACTTCAGGATTATTAGAATCGCTCAAATCAATTACAAAAAAAGGATCTATTTTTTTAAACGTAACTAGATATGCTCTGTCTCCTATAAATCTGGCAGAATAAATTCTCTCTCCAGGAGCTAATTTTTCAATCTTTCCTATAATATTCAGCTCTTCATTCAAAACGTAAAGATTATTATCGCTGCTTCCATCCCATATTTGTCCAGAAGTGGTTGCGATTCGAAAGTTATTATTATGCTCGTCCATAGAGAATTGATTTAAAACAGTTCCAGGCACTTCTCCAACCTCTTTATACTCAATTTTTTCTTCATCAACATTTATCTTGTGTATAACTGTTCTCTCGCTTTCTTTTCTTATCTCTAACTCAAAATCCCTTAATGACTCGTACAATTCTTTATCAAATTCTGCCTTTTCTTCCCCTCTTAAAGAATTAGAATAATCTTGAATTATAATATTAACTTCTTCTATTCTCTCATTTAGGCCTTTCTTGGAATTCAATATATTTTCAATTTCTTCTTTCAAATTTTCAGGAAGCAAGGGCATAATGGCTTCTTCAATAGATTTCTCCCAATATTCTCTTCCGCTTATCCATTTTGTATAAGTTAAATAAATATTATTCTCAGAGACATAAATATTATTGCTTGCTCCAGTCATATAAATTTTGCTTTCAATATCTCCGTTCTTTACATTAATAGAGCTTATGCTATTGAACACATAATTATAATCTACATAATCAAAATAATAAATACTATTCAAAGCAATTCTTTCTTCGACACCATTTAGTTTATAAACAGGCAGAATTGGCCTATTATTCTCAATATACTTGTTACTGACAACATATATATAATCGTCTATCATTCTTGAATCTATATAATTGCCGTCAAAACTTATCTCGTCATCAAGTTCTGGTTTTTCTCTATCAGATATGTCATAAATATATACATAAACTTTTGAATCTCCGCTGTACCAAGGAGCTATTGCAACATCTGTTGCAACACCTGCTGAAGCTCTCTTGCTGACTTCAACATTACGAACAACACTTTCTTCATTAGAATCATCTTCAGATGCAACTACTGGTTCGTATCCTTGGGTAAAAACAATTAATTTATCATTATTAACAAAAATTTCTAAGATGTTATTTTTTATTTCTATTTCACTGGCTATTTTCATATTTTCAGCAGGAAATGCATTGGCTATTACTACTTTATTGCCGACAATAGTGTAAATGTATTTCCCGTCATTCTTGACAATGTCTGCTTCATCAACTCCTTCAACTTGAATATTTGTCTGAGAGTAGTCGTCAGCTTGTGCTTCAGATGCACTAACCCTGCTTCCAGAATCTGCAAAAGCAGCAGAAGGAGCCCTAACACTCTTCTCTAATGCGCCAAACTGCCCATAGCCAGAACTTTCTTCCAAGCTCTTCTTCAGAAAATCTTCTAATTCAGAATAAGAACTAAAGCTTTTTATTTTATCATTTATTTTATCATCTGCAATCTGTTCTTTAAATCCACTTTCAAAAATAGACGCAATGATAACTCCAAATACTATAACAAATAAAATGCCTACAACCCATATATTCCTTATTTCATCTTTCATATTAATAACAAAACAAGCTTATATTTAAATAATTCTTTAGATTCGAAAACTTTTGAACCAATTCTGTATCTTTTATCATTTTCTCCATAGATTCCATAATAAATAAATCAATAATCCTGCTAAAGCTCCGGCGAAAAACCAAAGCCAGACATTTTGAGCTATTGCAATCGCACTTCTGCTAATACTTTCGCCGGCAATTGCCTCTGCACTGTCTGCGAGAGCAGCACTGGACTTCTCTAATGCAATCTTAGCTAGTTGCGCACTTCCTTCGCTGTTATCTATTCTTACTTGCCTATCTATCCATAATTTTATTCCAAATGCAGCTATCCCTGAAATTAAAACAGTTGGAATAATGCCTTTCATCATATTTCTTGGAGAGATTATAATTTTCTTATTTGATATTTTATATCTATGAATTCTTTTTCCCTTTACACTCCATAAAAATCCCTTAATCTTTTCTATTAGTCCAGCTTCTTCTAATTTCTTAATATTATATTCTATTGTGTTTAAAGGTAAATCTAAGCTTTTAGCCAATTCGCTCTCGCTTAATTCATTTTCAGCTAGTAATCCTAAAATCCTTTTAGAAGTCTTATTGGAAATGACATCAGCTATCTTAGCAGTTCTAGGGTCTTCCAAATCAATCATTATTGAATTTTTCATATAAAATATAATAATTAATACCTTATAAATTAAACCAATAGTTCAATCATGATTGAACTAATCAAACAATAGTGTATTGTAATGTTAAGCTAAAACTTCC
This sequence comes from Candidatus Woesearchaeota archaeon, assembly GCA_964362915.1. GTDB lineage: Archaea > Nanobdellota > Nanobdellia > Pacearchaeales > GW2011-AR1 > JAUSIK01. The sequence goes on from CAYIGH010000012.1 coordinate 28,355, forward strand.
TCAATTTTTGTAATAAATTCATCAGCATCACTTAATGCTGTTTTTGCCATTTCTTTTGTTATACTAGGAGTTGCATCATATTGTGCTGTTTCTCTATTTGTTTTTGTTTGCATTAATTTTATTATTAATTGCTCACTTAAAGTGTAAGCTTTAGTTAGTTTATGAATATCCTTAGTTTCCAGATTTTTTCTGTTTTTATTTGACTGATTAATATAATTTAATTCTAAAACTGTGATTGTTGCAGCATGACTTTTTGATTTAAATTCAAGTTTTGCTAATGCTGAAAGTGCAGAGGTATACATTGCATAATAGGAAACAATTATAACCCAATCATACATTTCAAAGTTATTTGCTAGATTAAGCATCTTTTTTAGTTCTTCTTGGTCAGAGATACTATTCATAATATTTGCAACAGTTAAATTCTTTCTTGCTTTCGTTAGATAAGGTTTTTCTAATTTTTTATATTCCTCCTTCTTAAGAAGCTGTTCTTTTTTCAAAAAACCTTCAATTTGATTTTTTAGTATTGTTTTTTTGTCTTTCATACTATCACTCTCCAAAATAATTCATGCCCATATAATGAAATTCCAAACTCTTTA
>CAYIGH010000013.1:0-25419 GCA_964362915.1 Candidatus Woesearchaeota archaeon
TTTAGCTGGGAGCAAACTGCCCCATCTTAAAAGATGGAGATATCTTCGTAATTATTCAAGGGCAAGAAGAAAGACTTAGAAAAGACTTTCGAGAGGGGTTTAAAAGCTAAATCTTTCGCTGACAAATTCTTGCAATTGCGTTTAAGCAAGCGATTGTGCGACATCGGAGATTCGCACCTAGCGCTTAAGCGGAGCGGAGGAACAGATTTAGAATTTCTCGGAGAGAAACCTGCAGTGAAACGGAAGGCAGAATTACGTTTAATACCTCTTAACCGCCCTTTCCACAACGATAAAATCGCAATTTACCGAATGCACTCGGCGCATTCGGCGCTTCGCGCCTCATAAATAATTGTGGCTATTTTTCGTTTCTTAAACCCCAAGCCACAATTTTCTCGCTCTTTCATAACTACCAATAGAGCCTATATCAAAAATTCTTTCATTTTGTGGAAAAAAATAGCCATAAATATCAATCTTCTTATAAAGCCATTGAATAAAATCCCCAAATCTATCAGAGGAATTCCCCTCTCCCAAATATATTCCAATACTATTCTTAACACTTTTATCAAAAAAATAAATTCCAACAGAACAAAACCTAAACATAGCATCTTTGTCTTTTTCCCTAAATTCAATTATCTTGCCCTCAAAATTCAGCATGGCACTTCCTCTCCTTCTTGCTTCATCTTTATCACTAACCTCAAATAAGCCAATTAAATTTCTTCTCTTTAAAAAATAACGATAGGCGTCATTAAACTCAAAAGAAAACAAATTATCTGGATTAATAATCAAAAAATCATCATCAACTTTTCCCTTATCCAAAGCAAAATATACATCTCCAACTGTTCCTAGCCTCCCACTTTCAACATTGCTTCCATCATTCAATATCTCTATATCAATATCTCTATATTTCCTTCTCCATTCCAGAAATTGAGAATAAAATTTATTATTACTAATAATAAAAATCTTATCAATAGCCTTAAATCTTAATATTTTTTCAACAGAATAATCCATAATAGTCTTCTCTCCGATCTCAAGTAAAGACTTTGGCTTATCCAAAGTCAAAGGCCACATTCTTGTTGCATATCCTGCAGATGGTAAAATAGCTTTCATCTTTTATTATCCAATTATTCTCGGTTTATAACAAGGATAATCTTGAGACATTTCATCAAAAATATTTTTATCATCAGACAAGACAATAACAGCTCCGCCGCTCCCAGCAACCTTAGCGCCTAATGCTCCCAATTCCCTGGCTCTCTCAATCATTTTCTTGTCCATAACAGAATGCTTGGAAAGTTCTTCTCTTAATTCTGTATTTCTATTCATCAATCCCCCAAAATTATGCCAGTCACCTGCAATTAAATAATCTCTTCCGGTAACTGCTAATTCAGCAATTCTGTCCATCCTCTCTTTAATTCTTCCTGCTTCTAATCCTCCAGCCAAAAATCTCTCTCTCAAAGGATTATGCACAACGGCGCTGCTCTTGGGCTTAACCCCCAATGATAAAAAATAAGGTATCTCCTTTATGTCTAATTTTTCAATCTTTCCATAAGGGTCGCTCTCCCCCATATATTCCTTTCCAGAAAAATCCATAAAACTAACGCCCTCGAAAGAAATAGAATATCTATCTTGAAATCCCGCAGAAATGCCTAATTCTTCTGTTTCAACTCTCAAAGCAAGTTCAGCAATCTTATACCTGTCCAGCCCTAAATTAAAAAAATCATTAAACGCCCTCATAGAAGCAATAACAATAGCAGAACTCCCTGCTAACCCTGATCCAACAGGAATCTCGCTGTCATAAGACAAAGCAAACCTTCTATCAGATAATTCCAACTTATTAATAGTTGCCTTGACTAAACTATGAGTTCCCTTATAACCCAAATCTCTCTCTTCAACTCCATATCCTTTTATTAAAAAATAATCAGAATCAGAGATTTCAACTCTAGCACTTTTGTCAAATGTAAAACTTATACACTTTCCCCCATAAATATCAGAGGGATTTCCCAATAACCCAACCCTCCCATAAGCTAAACCATTGCTCTTTTTCATAAAAATTATAAACCTCTCATTTACTATCAAAAAATATCTGGAAAAATGCCTTTAATAAGATTATCATATCCAAAAACATATGTATCTTTAATATCCTGAATAACAAAATCCTCTGAATCATCAGAATAAGTATGATAAGAAATAAAGCGCTTGCTTATCAAAAGGCGTTCATTATTGTGATTTAATAATGTCCTATATTCAATTTCCCCGCCATCGCCACTTCTATGCCCGCTCTCATCAATCTCACTTTCAACCTTATATTCTGTTCTATTAGCATCTATATTATTAATAATTTCAATCAATTTTTCCTTATCAATAAAAACATTAGGAATAAAAATAGAATAATCACTAAAAACACTGGGCCTTAATATCTTTCCTTTATTTTCCATATAATAAAGATAAAAAATCAAATTTATTCTTTTCCACTAATCAATATATGAATAATATTCTGAATATAGTCAAAGACTTTGAAAATTGAGCAGAATTTGTCTTTGACTATTAGCGGAAGACTAAAAAACTGCTCAAATATTTTTGTCTTCTGCTATATATACCAAGAGACTGAATTATTCTACCATTTTGTCTCTTGGTATATTCCTATGAGAATTCTTCAATCACAAAGCTTATCTATTATTTAAGCCTTGTTATTTTGTAAAACATACGACATACTCCTATTCGTGGTCTATGCCACACTATGATGAGTCGTGGTAATGTTTTATTTTTGAGAGGAGGCCTCAATCTATAGTACAGCCTTAATAGCTAGCGAAAGACACGAGGTCCTCCTTTCATCCATCATAGGACTATGAATATCTGAATTCTTCTTGATTTGTAAGCATTGCATGAATCACACACCCAAGTTTACGAGCAGTTGCACAAATTGCTTTTTGTTTTCCTTTTTTCTTAACAAGTCTTTTGTAAAACTCCTGCAGCAAATTATTTTCCTTTGTCCTTACTAAGTTCCATGATGCTTCCACAAGTGTTCCTTTCAAGTTTTTACTCGCCTGTTTTATTAGTTTTCCAAATCGCAATGTGTTTCCAGATTGTTTTATGCCTGGAACTAATCCAGCATAACTACATAGCTTATCTGCCGTCGAGAATCTATCAATTTCACCAATCTCTGCAACAATATCCAACGATCTTGTTGTTCCAATTCCAGGAATTGTCATTAACAATTTTGCATTATTATTTTTATCTGCTTTATCTGAGACTGTTTTGTCTATCTCATCTAATTTTTGTTTGTGATACTCAAGCAAGTCAAGATAATGCATCATTATTTTTTCATCAGGCAACTTATCTTTCAACCAAAGCAAAGTACCCTTGCATAATGTTACACTTGGAATTTTAATTCCTCTTTTTATTAATATCGCATGAATTTTGTTTTTTATTTGCGTTGTCTGTTTCACAAAAGTTCTTCTTTCCCTAGTTACTTCTCTCAACCTTCTAATTTCTTTTGGAGGAATGTAGCTTTCTGCAACAAGATTTGCTCTTAGCAAATCTGCAAGAGTTGATGCATCAACAGAATCTGTTTTTATTCTTGCTTCTGCTATTGCTCTTGTTTTTGAAGGATTTGCAAGTTTCACTTCATATTTTTTAGCTTCAAGTATTTCATAGATATATTCCCAAACGCAAGTGCTTTCAATAACAATTTTAGTTTCTTCTGGTTTATATTTCTGCATGAAACTTCCAAAGTTATCTTAACTGTTTTCGAATTTATCTTCGGCTAACTTGTTTCCTTGCTCATCTTTAACAACTGCAACAGTAAACTGTTTGTGTATATCCATTCCGATATAGTTCATTTTCTTTTTCCTCCTTTCATTTGATATATGATTAAAGCCTTTGGCTTTAATCTATCTTTCTAGAATTCTCATATCATCTCGAGAGAACAAAAAGTTTGGTCAATTATTTTGTTCTCTCGCTATAGATGTCATATTATCTAAGCGATAGTCTTAAACAGCCCATAATCTCGGGGAAGTGTTACCTAGGTTAAATATCTCATGGAGCTTTAATCCTTAGAATTATAGTCAAGGACGCTGAAATTTGACCGTTTGCGCCTTGACTATCGAGGGAAAGACGCACTATATTGGTAGAAAACTTGCGTCTTTCACTATAAGTTAACAATAAAAAATATTCTCAGCCTTTCTTAAATATATCCAAAAACCAATCATAAGTTCTCTTCAATCCTTTATCTAAATCTATCTCAGGCCTCCATCCCAAATTCTTTCTTATCTTATCAAAACCTAAACAACTCTTTAACTGCTCCCCTTTATTCCTCTCTCTAAACTCTGGCTCAAACCTATTCCCAAAAAATCCATTCATCTTCTCAAATAACCCTACTATATCAATCTCCCTTCCTGTTCCAACATTATAAACTTCACTTTCATTATCATCTAAAACAAAGACATTTGCTCTTGCCACATCTCCAACATAAACAAAATCTCTTGTCTGAATTCCTCCAAAAATTATAGATTTCTTATTATTAAGCATATTATCAAAAAAAATAGCAATAACCCCTGCCTCTCCTTTGCTATTCTGTCTTGGACCATAAACATTACTGTATCTCAAACAGCTATATTTCAAGCCGTAAACTTTATTATAAAAATGCAGATATTTTTCTATAACAAGTTTTGCACAGCCATAAGGTGAAACAGGCTTCTCTTCAGCATCCTCAGAAGTAGGAATCTCCACATCATCTCCATATATTGCTCCGCCGCTAGAAGAAAAAATAAAATGCTTCACTCCTGATTTAACACAACATTCAATTAAATTTAAACTATCTAGAATATTTACTCTAGCATCAAAAACAGGCTCTTTCACAGATTTCCTAATATCAATCTGAGCAGCTAAATGATAAACAATATCAAATCTTTCATTATCAAAAATTTCTTTTATCTTAGCATAATCTCCCAAATCCTCCTCGAAAAATTTAGCCCTATTATTAATATTTTCTTTCCTTCCAGAAGATAAATTATCTAGAACAAAAACATGGTGCTCTTTTTCAATAAGCAAATCAACAACATGACTTCCAATAAAACCGGCTCCTCCTGTAACTAAGATCCTCATTTTGTCTAATAAAACTATCTCTTAATTTTTATTAATTTCCAATATAAAAAATAAGAAGTATATTGATTGGTTCAATATTGCATATATCTTATTTCTATCTTGTTAATCTCTTATTAAATATCAATCAGCCCCATCCGCATCATTGAGCTCTGGCTTTAATTCTGGAAAGATTTTATAAAAGTCGCCTGCAAAACTACAAATCGCTCTTGTAAAATGCTGTTTCTCATCAAAACCTAAAATTGATTTATTATTAAGATATTCAATGTGATAACTTATAAGATCAATATTTTCAATCATTTTATCTCTATATCTCTCCAGTCTATTAACCAGATCATCTATATTATCATATTTTCTCTCCATTATCACTAATTCAATTTATATTTACTAACTAAGTCATCAAAACCAATTCTTTTATCAAGAGATTTACTAACTAAGTCATCAAAACCTGAACTAAAATAATCAATATAACATTTACAAATAACTTCATAACTAATCCTCTCAGGTTGGGCCCCTGCTCTTAAAAGTCCTGCTATAATTTTAGGAAAACCAGGAAAACTTCTCCCAAGATCGCTAATTGTCTCATTACTCTCTTTCCATATATCGCATTTATCAACAAGATCAGTTAGCTCCATCCTAAATCATCAAATAGCCTCCACTAACATTTATTGTTTCTCCATTAATATAACTCGCCTCGTCAGAAGCTAAAAAGCGCACTGTTTTTGCTATCTCCTCCACACTGCCAAATCTCCCATTAGGAATTTTTTTCCTATAATCTTCCTTTTTCTCTTCGTTTAATTCAGAAGTCATACCGCAATTAATAAAACCCGGAGCAACACAATTAACCCTTATCCCATATGCCCCTAATGCCTTAGCAAAATCTCTTGTAAGCTTAATTAGTCCTGCCTTAGAAGCCCCATATCCTAAACTTGTAGTTGCTTCAATTCCTTTAATAGAAGAAATATTTATTATACGCCCATATCCCTGTTTTAGCATATGTCCTGCTGCGATATAAGAGCATATAAAACCGCCTCTTAAATTCGTATCTATCTCGCTATCAAATCCTTCTAAACTATCTTCAAGATTATCAAACCACTTATCAATATTTTTTGTATCCAAAAATCTTCTTGAATTAATGCCTGCATTATTAACAAGCACGTCAATACTTCCTAATCTCTCATAAATTTCATTGAAGCAATCTTTAACCTTGCTCTTATCAGAAATATCACATTCAAATCCTAAGCATGAGGGCTCACTGTCTTTTCTCCATACCCAATTCTTGCTAATCTTTTCTCTCAATTCTCCTAATGTTTTTCCTAATTCAGTATAATGTCTAGTATCATAATTTCTAGAAGTCAAAGCAACATAGTATCCATTTAAAGCTAATTCTTCAGCAATTGCCCTTCCTATTCCCCTAGATGCTCCTGTAACAATAGCAACCTCCATTAAACCTTCATAACCTCCATTAAATCTATCTGAATATCTTTCCCAAAAAACTCAAAATAATCATTAAATGCTCTTACATATCTTTCATCCTTCATACAAGAACTCCTAGCCCTATCAATAAACTCTCTGCTTTCATAAAAATCTCTATGTATCCTTTTCTGCAATCTTTTTATGATATCTCCGTCAATATATTTATGATTAAAAACTAAATGATTCCTGTCATGTTTCTCTAAATCAGGATCAAAAATATATTTCTCTCTTTCCATTTCATATCTAAGCCTGCTCAAAGGAATAGGCGTAAATATTCCTATATTCAACTGATGAATCGGAATATATCTCAATTTCTCAGCATTTTCTAATATATCTTCTTCATTTTCCCAAGGAAATCCTATAATATAATAACCCTGATTAATCATCCCTGCATCAATGGATTTATCCAGAACCCTAATAGACTGTTCATAACTCAAAACATTTCCATTAACGCCCTTATTCATCATTCTCAAAGAATTATCATTAGTAGATTCAATGCCCCAAGCAATCTTGTAGCACCCTGCTCCTTTCATTGCGCTAAGCAAATCCCATTTCCCATCAACACTATCAATATTACTCATGCAATACCATGAAACATCTGCTCCTCTTTTAATTATCTCATCGCAAAAATCATATACATACTTTTCTGAAGCTGTAAAATTCATATCCATGAAATAAATTATCTCAACCCCTCTGTCCTTCAATTCCAACATCTCTTCAACAACCCTTTCCACAGATCTAAAACTAAGCCTCTTTCCATAAAATTGTGGAACATCACAGAAATTACATTGATAAAAACATCCCCTGCTTGCCTCCATAATTCCATATTTAGGGTTTTCAGATAAAGGAGGTATAGAAATTCCTTTATAGGATTGCTTCAAAATAATATCAAATCTTAAAGCATTCGGTAAATTATCAAGCTGAAAATTTCTTTCTCTAGGAGGAGTAAATGTAATCAGCTCCTCTTTCTTAAAACAAATTCCCTTAACTCTTTCATATCTCTTCCCACAACCAGTTTCTCTCAATAATTCTCTAAAAATTTCTTCTCCCTCTCCAAAAACAAAAAAATCAAATGGCTCCTTAATCAACTTTTCAGTTTCCCTTTTATAACACAAATAGCTAGGATATCTATTCCCTCCCACATTAATAATCTCAGGATTCCTTTTCTTCAACTCGCCCGCTATTCTCTTTCCCATAGTATACTGGCATGTAAACATAGAATAAGCAGCAACATCAGGCTTAAATTCATCTATTCTCTCTACCATCTCACTTTCACTAATACCAACAACTTCTTCATCAACTTCCTTAAATGGCATAAACAACTCAATATCATGCCCTTCTTGCTTTGCAACAGCCAGAATCATTTCCAGTCCGTAAGGCTCACTTACAGCATGCTGTATTTTTGGATCCAGCTCAAGAGCACAAGGATAAATCCCAGCAACTTTCATAATTAAAGAACAGCAAGAAAAAATATAATATTTGTCAATATTTCCACTTATTACAATATTCTGAATATTTAATATATTAAATCATCCCCAGAGCCCTATGAACCACTTTATCCCTGCTTCTAGCCAAATCCCCAAGCGGCCAATCAAAGATATATTTATTTCCATCCCTGCCAATACAATCAATAATTCTTTTCCCTTCAAGAACATCAATATTATATTTTCTTAACTCGTCTTTATTTTTCAGGATATTTTCAACTAAACTGCTCTCGCTGCTATCTATTCTAAAATCAATAGCTAAATCCTCCCCAATCCCAAATTGCTCATAATTCTTATTCAACTTTATCTCTGCATTTCCATTTTTAGAAAATTTAACAGCATTGCCAAATCTTCTTGAAAGATAAGAATCGCTATAATATTCGCTCCCTCCTTCCCCAGTATGATAAAAAGCAATCATAGGCCCTTTCTTTTCTATTAATATTTCTTTACTGCTCCCATTAGTCAAAGGATTAGCCATATCCATGGTTTCCAGGACTTGATAAGACAAATTAAAGATAGTCATCATACAATTAGGTGGAACAATCACTTTATCTTTGGGCCTGCAAACATAGAATCTAATATCCCTGTCATCACTAATCACCATTCCGCCATAATTAGCAAATTCATAAATCTCCTGAACATCAAAATTATAATTATCATGTATATGCCCCATACTGCTTCCGTACACAAATCCACCATTCTTTAAAGGCAGATTCCAAATTCTTGTAATATTTGGCCTCTTTACATTTAAATTCTCAGGAGCATGTTCAAATCCCTCATATGCCTCCTTAACATTATCATCGAAACCTCCTCGTTCTTCAATAATTTTTCTATAAAACTCCCCCCCATGCTTATAAACCTCCTCAATCTTTCTTATATTATGTCTTGATGCCATATTATCCTCTCCAACTGCTATGCCGCTTGAAAATCCGCTCTCATCATAAATAATTTCTTCCATTTTTATACATTTTAAGGCCTCATGGAAAATTTATGTTCTTTTGCCTTTAACTTTTCAATCCCTGCATTATTTTTGCCATAAGTTATAAACACATCTCTGCAATTTCTTATACCTCCAAAAACATTAGTAATTGGAGCCACATTATGCAAAACGCACTTTCTTAAATCATCAAAAACATAATAAAATGCATCGCCAGTAAATTTAGATGTAATATGGGACTCATCACTGCCTTCCCTATAAAACCTTAAGCTTTTGTTCAAAATATCTATCTCAATCTTCCCCTTTTCATACTCTATCGCAAACATTTTCTTATTCTCAGCACAACACTTCCCAATAGAAATACCAACCCTACATCCCTCATTAAAATACTCTTTTCTATTACCTCTTCCATAAACATTAAAACCTATCTCCGCAGCTGTCTCTCCGTATTTATTATCCCAAATGTTTGGATCATGAGACTTATACATTTTTATTTCAATACTATCATAATCTATATTCGCCCCAATATGTCTCAAAAATGCAGCAGCATGAATCCCTGTATCAAGCCAAATTCCCCCGCCAGACTTAGCAATTTCTATTATCTCCTGATTTCTCTTATTAGAAAAAGTCTCTTCTTCTTCTATATGAATATTTATGCCCTTTATCTTGCCAAGTCCATGTCCCTCTGGAATATCATCTCTGGAATATCTCTCAAAATTAAATATATATTCTCGCATATTAGGATAATGTGAATAATGCTCTGCATCCATCAGCACTCTTCCATCTAAAGACAAGCCATCCAAAAAGTTGGAAAAAGCATCAACCTCCCACAAACGTCCAGAAATAGGTTTCTCAACCATGATATGCCCATTATGCTCATTCACAAGCTTTTTTGCAAAACATACATGAAGATTATTTGGAACAGATACATCAAAAACATTATTTTTCCCAGAAAAATAATTATTCACAAGACAACCATTTAATCTTAGAGGACTGTCATCTAATCTAAAATAACGAATTTCTCCACTAACAAGTTTTTCTATCAAGAGGTTCTCTAAATCACTTATAAACTTACTAGGGTCCTTCAATCTTTCTCTTTTAATATAATCCAACCTCTCTACTATTTTATCCCTATCAACCCCTCCGTTCTTCTTTCCCAAATCATAAAGATCAAAAATAGAAGCAACAGTAAAATGATTTTTTAAATCTGTCTTAAACAAAGCGCTATACTTCCTTGTAAGACATACATCTCCCAACCCGCCAAAGAAATGCATCCTTATCATAAATAATAAAATTAAGACTATTATATTTTCCTTGCCACTATCTGTCTTATAGGAAACTATCCTGTATATGTATTATATTGAGAAATATAATGCCTTGCTCGCTTCGCTAAGAGCAAGGCTCCCTTTAGTAAAAATATTTATGATTAATCGTTTGATAATAAAAAATATTAGGGAGTCTTCACCTTTTTGTTGTGGTTCTCATGTGGGCGTGTTACCTAAAGTTAAATATCCCGCAGTGACATTTTCCCAGGGTCTTCTCTCCTGCCACTCAATTATCCATTCGCTGGGCACAACCAAACTTAAAGCAGCAATATCTCCCAAATAACTGCTCAATTCAGATTTTCTAATTTCAACTCCTTTTGATAAAACAGAAAATGACTTGTAAAACTCATCCTTAATTAAAGGCAGTAGAATATCATAATTATTCATAAAAACACTTCCCCCTATAATAAAAATCTTAGTATCTAAGATCGCATTAATAGACGCCAAACCTCTGGCAAAATTTCTTGCAGCCTTATTCACTATCTCAACTGCCTTTCTATCTCCCCTTTTATATAAATTAAAAACCCTCTCTGTATCTGCATTCCCGTAATCTCTGGCAATAGCTGCCCCAGAACATAAAGACTCTAAATCTCCGAAATTACCGCATCCACATTGCGGGCCATCTTCAGAAATATAAATATGCCCAAAATGAGGAGCATTTCCATTCTTGCCTCTTATTAATTTTCCATCAACATAAGCCCCAGCCCCTATTCCTGTGCTCCAAGTAATATAAACAAAATTATCTTCTCCTCTGCCTGCCCCAAACAAACCCTCAGCAACAACAGCGCTCACACAGTCATTCTCAATTTTAACATTTCCCCTATATTTTTCAACCAGCTTTTTCTCTAAAGGAATTTCCATCCAATCATTAGGTATTCTCCTATTATCTCCTGTCAGTCCTCCGCACAAATTGGGTGTCACAACAACCCTATATCTTTCCCTCTTCTCAAATGGGCTGCATGTACTTACACCAACTACATTTATCCTATCCTTCTCAATTCCAACTCTGCTGCAAGCCTCTCCTATCAAATAACCAATTTGTTTAGGAATAGTATCATTCTCTCCTTCCAACATAGTTCCTCGAGTAAGCTTAATCTTAATCCCTTCTTTATCAGCTAAACTTACTCTTAAATTAGTTCCCCCTAAATCAACTCCAGCATAATATTCTTCAACCATAAGAATTTAATCACAGTAATCAGCCCAATGCCCCCTAGTACAATAAATATTGCTCTCTTTACTAATAAAAACTCCGTTCTCAAACTCTGTCTCCCTGTAACAGTCCTTAATCTCTCCCTCCTTATATTTCCAACTCTTCACGCTAAAATCAAAAATCTCTCTAGAAACACCAACCTTCTTTCCGCAAAGATCGCATTCCTTCATTACAGTCACTCCATCCAAAGACAATTCTCCTTCTATCATGAAATTCTTAATCATCGCTTTATTATATCATTTACCCATAATGAATATATTTTACACTATTTACAATATATAGTATATTCCAAAAAACTTTATATATTCCTTTATATCAGGATTAATATGAAGAGAAAGGTCATAAAACAAGGCCATAACACTTTAACAATAACTATCCCAAGTAAATGGGCTAAACGATTTAATCTAAGCGCAGGCGATGAGATAGATCTAACAGAAAGAGAAAACGGGCTTTTCATATCAACCGAAAGGCGGTATGATCTCCTAAAAACAGAGTTAAACATAACAAATCTTGATATTCCAACAGTATGGAAGTACTTCATGGCAATATATAGGGAAGGATACGATGAAATAACTACAAAATTCGATCCAAATTCAAGATGGGACAGCCCATACAAATATTTCATTCAGCATAAATTAGATCAAAAATACGGCAAAGAAGCAACTAAAAAAACATCCATAGAATTCTTGCAGGAATTAGTAAATAGATTCATAGGTTATGAGATAATTAACTATGGAAAAGACTTCGTTGTAATAAAAGAAATGAGCGAGTCAACTTCAAGAGAATTTGACAATGCTCTAAGAAGAGTTTTTCTTCTCCTGCAGCAAATGGCAGAAGAAATATGCGAATCTCTAATTAACAATAATATAAAAACATTAAATCATATCCATGACATTGACACAAATCTGGACAAATTTCATGATTATTGCATAAGAATTCTAAATAAAATAGGGAATAAAGATTCAAAAAAAACCTCTCTCCTCTTCTCAACTATCTATTTCTTAGAGTTGATAGGTGACGAATTCAAAAGCATCTCGCACCATTTAATCTATGATTTCCCAAAAGAAAGCTACAAAAACATAAGAGATGTAACAGAATCAATAAAAGAGCAATTCGACTTATTCTACGAAATATTCTACAAATTCGATAAAAATAAAATAATAAAAATGTCTGAATTAGATAAAGGGAGATATTTCAATGTGGATGATGTCTATAAAAAAGTAAAAAAAGACGAGGAAAAAGAAATTTTCCATCATCTAAGAATTATCACCCGTTATATAAATGCATTAACAGAATTAAGAATTGAAATGGAATTTTAAATTATCTTAATTTGCCAAACCATCAAACTTAAAACCACTAGTTTTCTAATAAAAATATGCCATACCCTCTAAAACCCCTATTTCAAGAAAGACTAGAAAAACTTCTTCCTAACAAGGAAGATTTTGAAAAATTCAATCAAATTATCCATACTCCTCCAAGAAATTTTATCAGGTGCAATACATTAAAAATTTCTCCCTTAGAACTCCTAGAAAAACTAAGAAAAAAATGGAAAGTTGCACAGCCGTTTCCAGAATATAAAGAAATATTTTTAATAGAATCAAATCTCCTGCCTGGAGAATTAGGTAATTCAATAGAGCATGTTTTGGGCTATTATTATATTCAAGAAATTTCTTCCATGCTTCCTATTTTAACCTTAGACCCAAAACCAGGGGAATTTATTCTAGACCTATTCGCTTCTCCAGGCTCAAAATCAACTCAAATAGCTGCAAGAATGCAAAACCAAGGCACAATCATAGCAAATGAATTAAAAATGAATCGAATCATTGTCTTGGCTGCAAATTTAGAAAGATGCGGCATTACAAATGCAATAGTATCTAGGAAAGATGCAGTAGCACTTTGCGCAAAACTCTCAAAAACACAATTCAGATTTGACAAAATTCTCTTAGATGCGCCATGTTCAGGCGAAGGCACTCTTAGGTCAAGTCCAAAAACCTTTCTAATGTGGAATTATAAAATAATAAACAAACTCTCAAGACAGCAAAAAAAATTTATTGCTACCGCCCTAAAATGTCTAAAAGTTGGAGGAACTTTAGTCTACTCTACATGTACTCATACTCCAGAGGAAAATGAATCTGTTATCTCATTTGCACTTAAAAACTTCCCTGTAAAAATAGAATCTGTATCCCTTCCGCTAAAATGCAGGCAAGGTATAACAAATTGGAACAATGAGCAATTTCATCCAGATGTGGTAAGGTCCTGTAGAATCTATCCTCATGACAATAACAGCGAAGGCTTTTTCCTGGCTAAATTAGTTTTGGCGGAGGAAGTCAAATGAATTACTTGTTTCATAGAGTCCCTGAAAATATTAAAGGAAAAATCTTATATCCTTTAAATCGGTTAAAAAATATTTATCCTCAGGCATATAAAAAACATGTAAAAAAATATAAGAATAGAGAATATCTATTAAATGAGAAAATACCTTATTTAAACTGTCTTTGGAATGATGTTCTTCATTTAACTGCTGTTGATCCAATTAAATTAAAAGAAACTTTAGAAGAATTAGGCTTTAAACCTCCAAAAAGAAAGTGGTATAAAATAAATCCAAAATTATTAACTAAGAAAGACTCTATTGTTTTTCTCTTTGAAAAAGCAAGTAAACTTCAACCAACTAAAGAAGAATATAAAAGTTTTAAAATTTCAAAATTAAATCAATATGGACAAATAGGTGAAAAAACGATGAGATACTACAAATACTGCTTAAGAAATAATCAAAGACCTTTATTATTTCATTATGTCCCTCATATTTTATATAGGGGCATTATCCCAACTAAAAATTTAGAGGTAATAATAGCATGATCCCCTCCTTCATCAGATCTTCAGAGAAAAAAAGAATCATAGAACAGCTTAATGAACAGTTCGGAATTGAAAAAATACCCTATCTCCTAATAAAATCAGGAGAAGAAAAAGTAAGGGCCTTTTCAGGACACTTATCAAAAGAAGAAATAATGCAATTAGCAAATATAACAAATATAGAATCAATAGGCCTCTATATCATAAAAAAAGAAGAAAATTTAAGATTGACTCTAGATGCAGTTCATTTATTCAAAAATCAAATAATGAAGAATATATTGGAAATAAATGAATCTCAACTGCATGACTGGCTTAGAGGCAGAGATCTTGAAATTCAAGCCGAAAAAGGAAATGTAATAATAAAATATAATGAAGACATAATAGGTTTCGGTAAATCAACAGGCCAAAAGATATTAAACTATATACCAAAAGAGAGAAGATTGAAGAAGTAAGCTAGTACAGGATTCAACAGGAAAGTCTTTACAAACAAACATTGATCAATTAAATGCTATCCTTACAGATTTTTACAGATTTTTTACAACTAAAGGTATATTTTTTAAATTCCTTTTCTCACATTTTCAGAACCATTAAGCCAACAATATAAGTAAATCCATAAAGCATCTTCCAAAACACTTTGCTTTTATTTATATCATACAAATTAAGTATAATTGATACTTAAAATAGCAATATTTATAAACTAAGTTTCATACAAATTAAGTATAAAGGTACATAAGGAGAATGAGAGAAAAAAGTCAGAATACTATTCATAATTCTATCCAAAAAAATTCTTAAAAATTCATAATAAAATGTCAAATAAACTGAATATTTTAGAAGCGAGGAAAGAAGAATTAGAAAAAAGAATAGAATTCTGTGAAAAAGCAAAAAAACAAATCATAGATTTAGTGCAAAAAATCCTTCTGCAATTACAAAATAAAAAAATCACATTAGAAGAATATAAAGAAAAATTAAATAAATATTTAGAAAATAAAACAGCCCAAGAATGGATAAGCTATTATGATAATCAAACAGCTCAAACAAATCTGCATCTTTCAATATGCAAAAAAGGAATAAAGAAAGCAAAAATAAAGAAAGTTCTTAAAGTAGCAATACCAATAATAATTCTCGGGATAATAAGTTTGTTATTAATTATCTATCTGCAATCACAAAAACAAATCTATTTATCTCCAATAAACTCTGAAATAATCTCAAATTATTCTATATGGAAATACAATGATGCGAATATAGATCTTCCAGATGCATGGATTACACAAGCATTTGATGATACTTCTTGGAGTCAGGGATATGCAAAACTCGGCTTTGGAACAAATGATGGTTTATTTAATACAACATTGCAAGACTTAAATCAAATAACATTCTATTTCAGAAAAAATTTTACAATAGAAAATGTTTCAGCGATACAAGCTATAAATCTAAGCATAGATTACGATGATTGTTATGCAATTTATATAAATGGAAATCTCCTAGCTACCTCTCCAAACTTTGGCGGAACAGGCCATACAACCGCGTGCACATCAACGCACAATTCAGCACAAGATGGCTCTGGTACAACTTCTCCTATCTGGCCAATAATTCAATTCACACCAGCACAAATAAATTGGCTTCAGAATGACAGTGGCAATATAATAGCAGTAGAGATTCATCAGCAGGCAACAACTAGCTCTGATGTAGTAATGATATTAAATATGCAGGCAGTTATCACACGCCCTCCAACTCCTCCTCAAATAAACATAATCTCTCCAAAAAATGGTTCAACAATAGAGGATACAACTCCAACTGTCAATTTCACAATAAATGAATTATCAGAAGTATTATATTCAATAGATAATGGCCAAAATAAAAGCTTCTGCGACCAATGCGATAAAGGATATTTCTATTTAAATCTGGAAGAAGGAGAACATAATCTAACAATCTATGCAAATAATTCAGATAAAATACTAAATTACAATTCATCAACATTTACAATAGATATGAATAAACATTTCTTTGACAGTTATAATGACAATAGTAGTTTAGATGATATTAATAATATAACTTGGCAACAGGAAAGAGTTTCTATAGGCCCTGCACAAACAGGAGGCGAGATAAAAATCCTTTATTTCAGGGAAAATGGAGCATCAGCAAATCTAACAGAAGATAGTTACGTTTCTCTAAGTTCTCCAGGCTCAAATTTTGGAGCAGCCACTGCCTTACTTATTGACGGCCAAAATCCCCATGCCCATGCGCTCATAAAATTCCCAAATATTTTTGGCAATAATCCTGACCAAATACCTTTTGGCTCTGAAATTATAGAAGCGAATTTAACATTAAATTGCATAGATCCTGGAAATAACCAAAATGTAAATCTGCTATTGGAAAATTGGACTGAATCTCAAGTTAGCTGGAATAATCGTCTTACAACCACTCCATGGATTAGTCCAGGAGCAGAAAATCCTCCATCAAGAGATTCTTTCTATACAGAAATATTAACATGCCCGACAACAGGTATCAGAGTCCTAAATACAACCTACTTCCTCAGAAACTGGAGTGCAGGAGGAAACAATTATGGAATAATATTAAGAGAAACAGGAACTAATGGCGTAGATTATTCATCAAGCGAAGCTGTTCTAGTAAATCGTCCGTTGCTAGCAGTCAAATATAGAACTCCAATTCAATTATTGCCAAATGCAGGAAATTTTACATCAACTTTCATAAATACAACAAGCAATATAACAAGCATAGATTCTATCAAATGGGCAGAAAGTAATACCAATATTAATAACAATATTACAGTTCAGATATTTAATGGTATAGAATGGAATACAGTAAATAATGGCGATTCTATTCAAGGATTGAATTTTAGAACTCTGGCATATAGGGCTCTTTTCTCGGTACAAGCACAAACTATTTTTCTAGAAGACATAAATATAACATGGACGTCAGCAGACATAAAACCCCCAATAATAACAATAATCTCCCCTCAAAATACAATCTACAATGAAACAAAAATTGATTTCAATCTAACATTAAATGAAATTGGAGATAGCTGCTTATATTCTCTAAATAATGGTATAACTAATATAACAATGTCCTCAATAGATAATCTAAATTTCAATGCTGCAAATTCTTCAATAGCAGAAGGCCAGTATATAGCAATATTTTATTGTAATGACACATCAGGTAATTTAGCTGTAAACTCGGCCTCATTTTCCATAGACATACCATACCCTTTAGTATCCTTTTGGCAAGGAACAGCGCAAGATGGAGCAACAATCCCTGCAGAGTGGATATATATAGATTTAGAAATAATAGAAAAAAATATCAAAAATATAAGCTTCAATCTTTATGATACAAATAGTCTGTTAAATCAATCTTGGACAGAATATTATTATGGTTTTGATCTAATAAAATATTTTAGAGTAATAAATAATTCAGATTTAACAATAGATGTTGATACGTCCAGTGTTGCATATAATCCTGCTACAAATACTTTGTTCGTAATTCATAATACAGGAAATAATGAAAATATAGATGAATTAGATCTAACAGGAGGATTTATTCGAGAAATAACTTTGCAGGGCTTCCAAGATACTGAAGGCATTGCTTACATAAATAGTTCAGGCAATACGCATAGATTTGCAATTGTAGAAGAAAGGCGAGGAACTCTATCTCATATCTGGATCACAGACAGTACAACATCAATCAATACAGCAAGTGCAGTTACATATGATTTGGGCTTAGGCACTTTCCCGGGAAATAATGGAATAGAGGGTGTAACTTATGACAATAAGCGAGATTTATATTATATTTCAAAAGAAAAAACTCCTATGGAAATCTATAGAGCCAATATATCATCCTCTCCTGTTTCAACAACACCTGTATTCAATGCAGAGTCTGTATTTAGCGGATCGCAAGGCACAAGATTCACAGACATATCTGACTTATATTATGATAACAATACAGAATTCCTATTTATACTTAGTCATGAATCACAGCATGTTGCACAAGTCATGTTAAATGGCACAATACTCACAAACCTATCTGTCAATCACATGTCTCAACCAGAAGGCATAACATTTGATAAGATAGGAGAGAATCTTTATATTGTTGGCGAACCAGACTTCCTGTCAACCTGGAAGACTCAAGCTTTTCATTCAAGACAAAATTTCACATCTCTGCTTGTTGGCACTTATTTTTATAATGCAACAGTATTCAATAAAGAAGGAAATTCCAATTCAACAGAAACAAGATCAATAATATTAAAGCCCTCAATAAATACCCCTGCTGTAATAACAGACCTCTCAGAAATACTGCCTCAATCTGTTACAGAATCAGGTATAACATATATAACATTCTCTGTATTGGCTACAGATATTAATGGTGTAAATGACATAAATGATACTAGTATAAATGCTTCATTCTCAAAATTTGGAGAAGATACAAGAACAAATTCATCATGTAATTATATCTCAGACATAAATACCACAACTGCAAATTATTCCTGCACAATAGGAGTATGGTACTGGGACGGCGCAGGAATATGGAATGTAACTGCTTCTATCCTAGATAACAACAATGCAGCATCCCTTTATTACAATGAAAGTTTTACATTATTAGAATCCACCTGCATAATAACAGCGCCAGTGTCATTAGCATGGAGCACTATATTTCCCGGAGAGCTAAATAAACTTTCTGATAACAATCCTCTAACAATAAATAATACGTGCAACGCAGATATATCTAATGGAGGAATAAAACTAACTGCGATTAATCTATTAGGTATACCTGATTCTTCATATAATCTCCCTGCAAAGAACTTCACAGTATCCACAACTAATTCTTGTGATACTGGAACAGTAATGATGAACGGAATATCTGTCCCAATAACAGGAGCTGTCCTGCCTTCAGGAAATAATTCAGCAAATCAAGGAATAGAAGAACTATATCTCTGCCTTGAAGAAATGCCAAATAATATCATAGCGCAAATATATTCTACAGCAGGCGGGGGCCCTTGGGAAATTAGTATTCTCGTTGCTGCAATATCGTTAAAAAGAAAGAAGAAAAAGAAAAAATATCTGGAAAAAGACAATCTCCTAGAAACATTAGATAGTGAACTAAAAGAAAAATATGGTCTTGGCATAAAAGAAATACTTATAAAAATAAAAAGAGAAAAACAAATAACATATAAGTCGGAAAAAATAATGATACCAATTGATGTCTTTAGGCAGGAGATCAGCGCAGCAGAATCACTATGTAAATATTTAAAAGAAAATATCGGACTGAAGCTGAATGAAATAGCAGAATTGCTCAATAGAGACCAAAGAACAATATGGAATAATTATAACAATGCAGTAAAGAAAAAGAAAGAGAAAATTATAATAAGGGAAAAAGAGAATATTCCTATAGAAATATTTTCAGACAGGAGATTTAGTATTTTAGAATCTTTAGTATATCATTTAAAACAAAAAGGTATTAGAAATATAGAATTATCTAGATTAATAAATAAAGATCCTAGAAACATATATACATTATACTCAAGAGCAATGCTAAAAATCAGGAAAAAAACAAATGAATAATAAAAATAATCTAATAGTAAGTAAAATATCTATAATTCTATTCGCAATTTTAATAATCTTAATCCCGAAAATTCAGGCATTCGGTGTAACATCCCCTTATTGGAAAGATGCTCCTCTTATAATAAACGAAGGAGAAACAAAAGATATTGAGCTGGAACTGCAAAATATGGTGGGAAAAGAAGAAATAATACTAAAAGCAGAGATAAAAAATGGAAAAGAAATTGCAGAACTGACAGATAGCAGCCCTATTTATATTGTTCCTCTGGGAAAAAAAGACATTAAAGTAAAAATTAAAATCTCAATACCAAAAGAAACAAAAGAAGAAAAATATGAATTATCTGTCCTATTCAAGCAAATAAAGAAAGATGAAGAAGGAACAATTCAATTTTCTCCAAGCATAACAAAATCCCTGCCAATAATAATAAACAAAGAAAAAGTCATAGAAAAAACAGAAAAAAAAGATAGCCTCTTTCTAATATTCCCCATATTAATAATGATTTTAACGCTTATCATAACTGTAATCCTGCTTATAACAAGGGCAGTTAAAAGAAAAAAAATAAGCTTGAATCAAAAGAACATTGTAAACTTAATGGGTGCTGAAAACAGATTTTAGAAAAGATTAAAGAAAAAATAGAACAAAAAGGTTATAAAGAAGAAGCTCGTAATGGGAATTATAAAAAAGAGGATGGAATGATAAGAAAGAGAGGAATTGCCCCGTTTGAAGAATTAAAGAATCAAAAAATTTTTTCTATAATTATGATATTAGCAGGACTTCTACTTATATTTATAACAGCTCCCTTCATTATAATAAAAATAGGAACATTAGTTATTGCTAGCGGTATTACAGGAGTTATTTTATTCTTCGTTGGTTTATTTTATTCTTCGTTGGTTTATTCTACTTCTTAGACGCCTTCTTTAATTAAAATGGATGTTAGAAAAAACTTATATGATTTACAATATCAAACAGACTTAAACACTCTAAATATTTCTTTGATAATTCTTGGAACACTTTTTATTAGCTTTAATTTTGATAGTTATTTTTAACAGCAAATTATCTCAAACGAGAGAAATGATTGAAGAATTTGGAAAAGAAAAATAAGCTTGAAATCAAGAGAAAAGCTTTTAAACAAAAACTTCTATTAATCTCCATGAAAAAGAGGCTGGTTGTTATTACATTATTAATAATAATGTCGCTAATTGTCCCTTATGTAAACGCTGGTTTTTTTGATTTTTTCAAGAAGCTTCAAAAAAGCCCTTCCCAGCAAACAGATATAACAATACAAGTCGGAAATGTAGCGCCAATGATATTAAGTGTGCAATCAATCCCTGCAGTCACTCTATTAGCAGGAACAACAAAAGATGTCATATTTAATTTTACAGCAAGAGATAATAATGGGGTTTCTGATTTAAACGACGCTAGTGCTCTCGCGAAGTTCAATAAAACAGGCGAGCCATTAAGAACAGGAAGTTGTATTCTAGCAGAAACAATGGGTTCAAACAAAAAATATCAATGCACTGTTCAAATGCAATATTTTGATGATAATGGAGCATGGAGTGTAAATGTAAGCATTAAAGATCTTGCAGGATTATCAGGAGAAGATTCAGCAACATTATTTACAGTAAGCCAATTAAGTGATATATCAATTAATCCTACAGTTATAAACTTCCCAGTTGTTGCTCCTGGAGGCACTAATATAATATCCTCACAGCAAACAGAAACAACAAATAATGGAAACTTTGAAGTTCCCTTGGATGGTCCTTTGTCAATAACATCATACAATCTAACAGGATTAACAACCCCCTCTGAATATATTCCTGCTATGAATTTCAATATAAGCGGCTTGGCAGGAGCAGGTACAGCATGCACAACAGGTACAAAACTAGCAGATGAAATCAGTACAACAATATTAGGAACATCATTAGCTCGTGGAGCAGTTGGAAATACAGAAAATCTAACATATTGCTTAACATCAGTCCCAATAATAAGTTCACAATCATACTCAACAACAGGAGCAGGAAGCCAAGCATGGGTAATAGGAATATAAAACTCATAACTCTAGCACTTATAATGCTAACAATCATCTTAGTCAGTACCAATAATACAATAGCATATGGTATTAGCATGCCCTACTGGAAGGATAATCCTCTAAAAATGTATCCTGGCCAGATAAAAGAAGTTGCATTAAATCTGCAAAACTGTCCGTCAAAGTCAGAAGAAAAATGCCAGCAGGAGGATGTAGATATCATAGTCTCACTAGAAGAAGGAAAAGAAATAGCAGAACTAACAAGTGGAACAAGTTATACAATCCCATTTGGCACAGCTGACACATACATAATATTAAAAGTCATAATTCCAGAAAATGCAGAAATAGGCTCGACATATAATATAAAACTATTTATTATGTCTGTTCCCAAAAAAACAATTAGCAATATACAGCTAGGCATTGGATATAACAAAGAATTTCCAGTTAAAATAGTAGAAGAATCAGAAGCACAAACAGAAGAAGATGTTGAAAAAGAAACAGAGATAACTCTAATAGACAAAGAAGAAAAAAATGTTAATACAGCACTTTTAATCGGAATTTTTATCTTATTAATAATGGCTGTAGCAATTGCTTATTGGATGTTTAAAAGAAAGATCTGAACAGAATATAACTCAATTATCAGAAATCTCTTTAAATAACAAAATTCTTAAGTATTTATGAAAAAGTATAATATAATTTTCCTCATAAGTTTCTTCCTTTATATAGCAACAGCATCACAGTCTTTCAGTCCAGAAGAAAGAGGCAATGTCTTAGTCATAGTAGATGGCGATCCTCCAGTTATAAATATAATAAGCCCATTAAATACAACATATAACAATGCAACACCATTATTAGTAAACTATACTATATCAGATCAATCCTTGGATTCAATCTGGTATTCAATAAATAATCAGCAAAATATAACAATTTCAAGTCCTTTCTACTTAGACCTAGCAGAAGGGAATTATATAATAAGAATATATGCAAATGATAGCTTTAATAGAATTAATTTTTCAGAAGTTTATTTTAGTATAAACAATTCTATTGTTTTTTGCGGCAACAATATCTGTAATGCAGGAGAATCCTGCACTAATTGCCAAATAGATTGCGGCGTCTGTCCTCCATCAACCCCTCCAGGAAGCAGCGGCGGTGAAACTATCGAAATCAAAGAACCAGCAAAAAATGAAACGCCTCCAACCCAAGAAGATATTTTAAATAAAACAAAACCAAATAAGACTGCTCCAGAACAAGAAACTGCTCAAGAAGATATTAAAAGACCTATTAATCTTTACATAATATTTATCCCTGCGCTGATTTTAATAATTATTATCATAACAACAATAATATTGCTAATCATATATGAAAAAGAAAAAGAAGCGAGAAGAAAAACAAAAAATAGAACCATTTTTAAAGCATAATATACTAAAATTTTAATGGAAAAAGAAGATATTGACAAGCTGAAAGAAGCAGGAAAAATAGCAAAACAACTAGTGGAATATGCAAGCTCAATAATAAAAAAATCAGATCCTCTTCTGGAAATAGCTGATAAAATAGAAGAAAAAATAATATCTTTAAAAGCAAAACCTGCATTTCCAGTTAATTTATCAATAAATGAAATAGCAGCGCATTCAACACCTTCTTACAATGATGAAGCAAAGGCGCATGGGCTTCTAAAAGTTGACATAGGTATACACATTGACGGCTATGTAGCAGATACTGCTATCTCAATAGATCTTGAAAACTCTAAAGAAAATGAAAATCTAATAAAAGCAGCAGAAACAGCGAGAGAAAAGGCGCTTGAAAAAATAAAGCTCAATGTAAAAATAAGAGAAATAGGAGCAGAAATAGAAAAAACATGTAGCTCTTTTAATGTCTCGCCAATCCATAATCTCTCCGGCCACTCTATTGGCATTTACAATTTGCATTCAGGAATAACTCTCCCCAACTATGACAATCATCAGGAGTCTCATCTCAGTGAAGGAACTTATGCAATAGAGCCTTTTACAACTCTAATAACAGGTTCTGGAGCAGTCAAAGATGGCAAACCTTCAGGGATATATCATCTGGAAAAAGAAGGAAATGTTAGAGACAACTTTGCCAGACAAGTTTTGCAGTTTATTAAAGAAGAATATAAAACTCTCCCCTTTTGCTCAAGATGGATTTATAAAAAATTTGGCTCTCGCGGCTTGCTAGCGCTAAAGCAAATAGAACAGGCAGGACTTCTCCATCACTATCCACAGCTAATTGAAAAATCAAATTCAAAAGTAGCTCAAGCAGAGCATACTGTAATTTTGACAAAAAATGAGAAGATTATTACTACAAAATAAATCTATTAGCTTGGCGATGGGCTTGGTGATGGACTCGGCGGAGACAAACCTGGCTGAACATTCAAATAAACTTTTCCATCTGATTTCATAATAAAATTATCACCCTTCCTAACATCTCCTGTAACATTGCTCACAGGCAATGCAAGAGCAAATTTCCCGTCATTTGTCCTTACATACACATAGCCCTCTGTTATATTAATCTCATAATCCTTCCCGCTAATTTTATCCTGTATAGAAAAATCCCTTCTATATCCCTCGCTGGATTCTGTCGCTAAACTAATCTCATCCTGTATTCCCAATGCCAGTTCCTTTACTTTAAAATTAACTATCTCCAAATTCTTATCTATTGTATTTGTTTGTATTATTATAGAAAAAGTTAGAAAGAAAAAAATAACAATCCCTGTTATAATAAAGAATTCTGTGGAAGACTGCCCTTTTGAAACTCTTATTTGCCGCATTAGAAAAAATATTGCCTAATACTTATAAACTTATGGACTCGGAGACGGACTAGGCGGCGGCGAAAACAAAGAAGAATCCTCACTAATAACTACATTAGTTGAAGTCGCTTCAATTTTAATTCTTTTCACGCCTTCTGATTTAGTAATCATTCCGCTTAAGGGGACATTACTGGAGAAAGATATTCTAGTAATGCCTGTACTTGTAGAAAAATTAAGGAGAATCTCCTTCCCGCCAATACCTAAACCTTCAACTCCAGCAGGAAGATATGCAATAATAGTAGTCAAAGAAGGCTCGCCTGCATAAAATACTCTCTCAGAAGAAGAAATAATTTTATTTGCAAAATTTCTGATATGGTTAGTTTTCACAGTATCACTTATTAAGCTTGAATAAAATAAGCTAATTCCCAAGATGCTTATTATAAGAAATATTACAAAACCAATCATAATCAAATATTCTATGCTTGCTTGGCCTCTATTTCTTCCTGTTAATTTACAGCTATCCATAAAACCCCTATAAAGTATAAAGAAGCAAATATTTAAAGCTAATTAGGATAACTAATAAGATTTATAAAAGAATTTAGATATATAAAATGAGGTATTAAAAATGAGCAAAAAAAGGGCAGTGATAATATCGCTTATATTTATAATTGCAATTTTT
>CAYIGH010000014.1:0-18109 GCA_964362915.1 Candidatus Woesearchaeota archaeon
AATCCAATAATATTTGGATCAGTTCTGGATTTCTCAATCAGTATTTTATATATATATTAATCGCGCTTTTTGTATTCATAAAATTAAAGAGTTTTTAGTTCTTATTAATCTTTCTAAAAAAGGCCCCAACCCACGCATTTAGCGATAATTTCTCCTAACTAGGTGAGCACACTCACAAACGTTGTATAAAAATATTATATCTACCATAAACTTTTGCAGTCCCAAGATAAACATCTTCTGGAATTTTAATCTTATTAGAGTTGATAGGTATTCTACATTCTTTAACAATCGTTATATCTTCAATGCTCATTTTAAAATCATCTCCGCTGGCTTTATCTCATAAGAAGATACGAAAGGTCTGGAATTTTCATCCACTTTTAATAAATAAGAAACGCCATTATAATTCAATAAAGTCTCATATTTTTTATCATTGTTTTTATCTTCCAATTTTATCTCAAGTCTACTAGGATTAACATATCCTTCTTGAACATTCTCGGTAAATGGGATAATATTTTCAAATTGTCTTTCTATACTAGCAAAACAAAACATTACAATTCCGCCAATAAATGCGCCATATACAGCTCCATAAGTAAAATCTCTTCCCATATTTTATTAAACTAACATAATTATTTAAATCTTTAATTATTATTTAATCAATATAGGGTAGTGACATAGATTTAAATTTGTATCTACTCTAACAAATAAAATAAAATAGGTAAAATGAAATATATATTGTTAACAATATCTTTAATCATAACCTTTCTAGCATCTGTTCAAGCTGCAAATCTCTGCCAAT
The DNA here is from genome assembly GCA_964362915.1 of Candidatus Woesearchaeota archaeon. Classification (GTDB taxonomy): domain Archaea; phylum Nanobdellota; class Nanobdellia; order Pacearchaeales; family GW2011-AR1; genus JAUSIK01. The sequence goes on from CAYIGH010000014.1 coordinate 797, forward strand.
TCGCTTCATCAGCAACAGCAACATCAGAAAACTCTCAGGGCTCTCTGGCTCAATATGCAACTGGAGCCCCAAATGCGCCAAATCCAGCGCAATGTTCAACCTGGAGCGGTTATGGCTATACTTGGAGCCCATCAAACTGGAATGTAAAAGGAACATTGACATTAAAATACAATACTCCTGTTTTTGCATCTAATCTAACAATCTTCGGCGATTATGACATTTGCTTTAATAAAATAACATTAAAGAATTCTCAAACATCGCAAACAAAAGAAATCTTCAATGGATTTGAAGAATCATGCACAATAACTAAAAAAACAGATTCAACATTTTTAGCAGATACAATAATTCTTGAAACCTGCGGCTGGTCTTGGTCTTCAACAGACGCAGTTCAGCTATGCGGAAATACAGGAAACAACGATATAATTCCAGTAATAGAAACTCCTATTTATATCGCTCCGTATATAGGGGATATAGATGGTGCAAAATCCAGCTTATGGTTCCCTGTCTATTCACAATTGGCAAACTTTTTTGAGCAGAATAAAATAAAATCTTCATTCAGTTTCTTTCCAGGAACAATGTCATCCAATTCTGATTACATTAATTCTTTAAGAATAATGTATAACTCTCCATACATAGAACTAGTGCAAAAAGGCAACAATGGCAATGCAACAGAGCAAATAATGGATCAATTATCCTTTGAAACGCAAAAAAATATAATCTTAAACGGACAAAACAACTTTAAATCATGGACAGCAGCAAATTTAGGAATAAATAATCCAATCATGCCAAAGTCATATAACCAAATAGGAGCAAGATTTACAGAAACAACTTTGAAAGCAGCAGAAGAATTAGGATTTAATTTTTATATTGATCTATACGTTGGTAATGGTCTAACTCCAGTAAAATCAACCCAAACTTTTGATGCTATACAGTATGGAATTAGTTTTCCTATTTCAGGAGTAGGAAAAGACACTGTTTTTAAAAAACCTCAAGATATAATAAACGAGATTAATAATCTTACTAGACTGGGCAGGCAGGATGTTGAGATATTAAAGATAAATAATACAATAATAATACCTTTATGGGCGCATCAGCAGGATTTTGAGAATAGTACAATCCCAAGCAATTTAGATAAAGAAAAATGGGTAATATTTAATCTAACATTTCAAATTCTAAAAAACGACCCTAATGTAAAGTTTATAACTCCTGAAGAAATTTATGCATTAAGGCACCAACAGAATCAATCACCCCTGCCACAACCAATCCCTAATTCAACATCAGCTCTCTGCCAATTCGCTTCATCAGCAACAGCAACATCAGAAAACTCTCAGGGCTCTCTGGCTCAATATGCAACTGGAGCCCCAAATGCGCCAAATCCAGCGCAATGTTCAACCTGGAGCGGTTATGGCTATACTTGGAGCCCATCAAACTGGAATGTAAAAGGAACATTGACATTAAAATACAATACTCCTGTTTTTGCATCTAATCTAACAATCTTCGGCGATTATGACATTTGCTTTAATAAAATAACATTAAAGAATTCTCAAACATCGCAAACAAAAGAAATCTTCAATGGATTTGAAGAATCATGCACAATAACTAAAAAAACAGATTCAACATTTTTAGCAGATACAATAATTCTTGAAACCTGCGGCTGGTCTTGGTCTTCAACAGACGCAGTTCAGCTATGCGGAAATACAGGAAACAACGATATTCCCCCAAATCCAGATCCTAATCCAACAGAAATAGAAGTATGTACATGGAAAAACTGTAAAAAAGGCGCAATTTCAGTTTCAGTAGATGATGGCTTCACTGCATGTATGTCTAATCTAGAATCTAACGGATTTAGAGGCACATACTTCTTGTCAGGAACAGCAACATACTCTTCATCAAAATGGCAGATTTTCTCCAACGCCTTTAATAAAGGCCACGAATTATCAACTCACACACGCTCGCATTGGTGTGTAGATATATTGCAATCACAATATACAAGCGAAGTAGAAAATAATATTATAGACATTATTTCACATACATCTGCAAAAAGACAGGATTTAATAACACATGCGTATCCTTGTGGTCTTACAACATCAGCAATACAAAATCTATTAGAAACAAATACTAATTGGAATTTCCTTTCAGCAAGAGGCTACCATATCAACGATTTTGAGGACGAAACCCCCTCTAACTTTTTCGAACTGAAGAGCTTTAATACTCCATATTATCACAATCCGCCCCTAGCTCCACCAAATTATTTTGATGTAGTTGACCAAGCTGAATCAGAGGGAAAATGGGCTAATCTTGTTTTCCACAATGAGTGCAGTGATGACGGTTTAATAAACACCTTGCCGTCAAAAAACTTGTGGGTTGATACAATAGGCAATGTTGTAAAATATATAAGTCTAAGAGACAACGCACAAATAACTGATTTTGCACTTGCAACTAATCAAATAACATTCAAAATACTAACAGATCAAAAATTCCAATCAATAATCTATAAGCAAGACCTGACTCTAAGCATAAACATTCCAGCAGGAAAAACAGTTGTTTCAGTCACATCAAATGGCCAAAATATACCCTATCAGATCTTAAACACAAATAATATTATATTCAATGTTCTATTTCCAATTTCAGATAATATAGTTATAAATATGCAATAATCTTATAAATCCTTTAATTTTCCTTATAAAATGTCAAATCATGATACAAAATTAGAAGATAAATTATTTGATTGGATAAAAGAAAACAAAATTGTTACAGCACTTTCTCTCCTTAATAGATACTCTCTTAAGTATGCAGAAGAGAATAATCCAGCAAAAAAGGTTTTAGATACCCTAAAAGATTTAACAAGAACAGAAAGAATAATTGAGTTATACCCTGCTAATGTAAATCCAAGAACAGCAACCCTCTCCCAAACATATTACATAGTAAAAGATATACATACTTAAATACCTTTATTTTTCTCTAAAAATATGAAAGGTCCATTCTCTATCTGGGCGTTTTTTGGCCTGACGCTATGGATAGATATAATCACCCATATTATCTATCCTAGAAAAGAAAGAACAATTGACCCATATAATCCAATAAAAAAAGTATCAGTAATAATACCAGTGCACAAAGAGCCGCAAAATTATATAGAAGATACAATCCGCTCTCTGTACAAAGAGCGCTATCCAATTTTCAATGCAATAATAGTTGGAGATTCTGAATCAGAATCAGCAAAACCAGCTGTTAAAAAATTTTCTGCTAAATACAAAAATCTATTCTACTTAGAATGTCCAGATAGATCAAAAGCAAAAAAAATAAACTATACACTGAAAAAGTATTATAGGAATTTGGGAGAATTTGTTTATATAAGAGATTGCAGAGTTAAAGGAGAGGTTGACTGTATAGAAAAAATTATATCATACTTTAATGCAAAAGATATAGCAGCAGTAACATCATATGGCAGGGTAAATGTCCCGCAAAATTCATTGTCAAGAGCATATTTCTACGGAAAGGCATGGATAAATGAAATAGGAAGATTCAGGAAAAATGCGCAGGAAAAAAGAAAAGCGCTGTTTGTTGTTTGTGGAGCATCAACAATATATAGAAAATCAGTTTTGGCAAAAATACCCATGCCTTATGGAAGCAAAACAGAGGATACTTATTATACATGGATACTGCAGAAGAAGGGCTATAGAATTAGAGTCGCGGATGATGCAATGGTTTCTGCTCCGGAAGTTGACGGAGAAGGCCTAATAGGAATAAAGAATCAGCTGCAACAATCATATAGATGGAGCTCAGGAACAATGCAGTGCCTTTATAGAGAAGGCTCAGACATTTTCAAGCACAAATCTTTAGCACTAACCACAATTTTTCCAGGTTTTTTAGAGGCACTAATGTACGCAATACCTTTAGTATTATTGCCGCTGCTCTTTTTTATTTACCCATATTATGCATTAGGATTCCTTTTAGGCGATACAGCATTCTCCCTGTTTGGCACTTTAATAATACTTCCTAAAAAATTCTTTAAAACATTAATTCATTATCCAGAGATTGTTTTTTTTAAATATCTTAATGCAATAGTTTTCATATTTGCATTAACAGCAACAACTTATCAGGCAATAACTAAAAAAACCTATAAATGGACAAATGAATGGACACCCCCACCAACAGCTATAAAAACTGAAATTTGATTCTTAATAGATGCAAAATCAAAATTCTAATAAAAAATTGAATATAATATTATTAATTCTATTAGTGCTAGCATTAGCAGTACCGATTCTCGCACTAATGCAAAAACAACAAAACGAGAGCAAAAATCAAACACAATTAGAGCAGTTGAATGGAATAGTTGCAAATATATGGATGGATGAATCCAGATTAGATAAACTAAAAGAAAAGAAAATAAGGTATTTATTCATTGATGTTGGCGATATAAATACGAATGGAGAAGTAACAACTCCTGAAAGCGAGATAATGGATTTTCTAAATATGATAAAAGAATATCAAAAAGCAAACAATTACAATTTTGTTCTTCTCCCCTATAGCGAGATAATAATAGGGAAATACATTCTAAATGAAGAATTCCAGGAAAATCTAATCTCATCTCATAACTATCTTATAAAACTTGGCTTTAACGGAATCTTTTTAGATATAGAAAAAATTCCTTTTGCTCAAAGGCAAATATATCTTTCCCTGCTTGGCAAATTAAATAATAATCTCTCCCAGAGTCAAATTCTCGCAGTTTATGCTGGAGGCCTAAATGACGAGAATTACAATAACGAATGGGAATGGGACAAATCATTCTATGAAGCAGTTGCAGATAAAACGGATATAATAGTAGTTCCTGCATATGACACAGAAATAGAAGAAATAGAGCCATATAATTCCCACATTTCAAATCAAATAAAACAAATTAATTCTATAGACGCAAAAGCAAAATTCCTTTTGGGAATTCCTACTCACAAATCCTATCCAGAAACAATAGAAAATTCCATGAATATCTATAAAAAAGAATTAAATGCTGATAAAAATTCTAATTTCATAGGCATTTCAATATTTGCAGAATGGACAATTGACGAATCTGAATGGCAAATATATAAAAATTATTTTCCTTCATAACCCTCTAATATTTCTGAGAAATCAGGCCTCTTATCTATTTTACCTTCTTTGTATTTGCTTTTCTCCTCATTATATAATCTTAATGCTTCTTTATATTTATCATTTCCGATATTTAATCTCTTTTCCAAATTAGATTTCACAAATCTATTTTTTAATATCATCCCGCCAAAGCTAATGCTCTGCTGTAAAACAAAATAAAAAAATCCTTCATCCATATTTTTAATAAGAATCATCAATTTATATTATTATCTATTTTCACTTAAATTTCTTCTTAAAATCTTCCTCATCAAGCTCTGCTTTCACCGCAGGTGTTTGCGAAGTGTAAGTTCCGTCTCCGTTATTCAAAAGAACATAAATATTAAAGTAAGGTCCAGTATAGCTTTCTCCACACGCTACAATATCAGGCCTTTTATCTCCATTCATATCTCCTATTGTAATTGAAGGAGACCTCGAGCCAGAAAAGGAATAGAATGAAGCAACAGGTTTAGCTAAATTTTCTTCCAGCATTTCTTTTTTAGGTCCAACACGGGCATAATCACATCCAACTGTTCCAATCAATCCAGAAGCAATCAAGCCAGCATACAAAGTCCTAGACAAGTTTTTTCTTTCCATTTTTAGACTTTCCTCCTATCTCCGCTTGTATGTTTTGGTGAATAATTCAGAACATTAAATCCTTTTTTCTTCAACATCTCAACTAAATCAGCATCATTTTTTTCTATAATATTTCTAAATCCTTCAGAATATTCAAATTCTTTATTTGTAATTATTCCATCTAGCTGATCTTCCTGCGCCCTATATCTTGCCACTTTGAACTCTCTATTTAAATCAACAGAAGAAATATATCTATCAAAAAATCTAAATCTTTCATCCATTCTTACAGTAATTTTTAAATCCCTATTACCGTATTTCTCACTTTCCCTATCTAAAAACTCATCTAAATCCCCAGGAATTCCAAGTAATTTGTATTTTAAAGTCATAAAAATATTATCAACTAACAATATATAAATCTTCTTCCCTTTAAATTATCTAAAAGAGTAGTAAATTATTGAGGATTATGGATAACTGACTTAATTGTATTCTCTTTTGGTCAGTTATCTATTAGAGAACTGAGTACTAAATGTCGCCTAATTATAGTCAAGGACGCTGAAATTTGACCGTTTGCGCCTTGACTACCTCAAGAATTTTGGCAATTAAATTCTTGATGGCGTCCAAGAACTTTGTTCTTGGTGTCAAGGGAAAGACGCACTATATTGGTAAAAAACTTGCGTCTTTCACTATAACTCAGTTCTCTTTATATTCAAAATTCAATCTATAAGTTCCGCTCTTTTCACTCAAAAATACAAACCTATTAGTTTCAGAACTAAATAGATAGTCTTCTCTTCCGTCTTCATTTAAATCTTTTTTCTCAAGAGAATATACCCCATCTTTATCAATTTGTTTTGCTTCGCCTTTATAATTATTAATTAAATTAGAAATAGCGAGTGCACCCACGCCAGCAGGAAGCAAAATCAAAGAAGCCAGTGTTTGAGTTTTAATTCCCATAATTAATAAAAATAAATATAGTTTTTAAAACTATCTTTATTGATCAATATCTCTTGTTGAGAGATATTTATTCCTAACAAGTTCAGCAGTCAATCTGTTTACTTCGCTAAGAGGGGCTCTGATAATAAACAGCCCGCTATAGCCAGCATTAAATAGCAAATCTCTTCTCCCAAAAGCCTCTTCTAAATCTTCTCCAATTCCAACATAATCAATTACAGACATGCCATTGCCTTTCTGTTCTGCTGTTCCTTCATCCAGTCTTCTAATTAAAATTGGCACATTAATGGCCCCATATTCAGGCACTATCACTGTTTCATTTAATAAGAAACTATCATATCCTCCCTCATTATTTAATATTCCAACTATATTCTCCAAGGCGCTCTTTTTGTTAGGCACAACAAATTCATCTACTACTGCATTAGAGCTCTTTCCTTTGTCATCAACAACATATACCTCTAATCTATTCATATATTCTTTTATTTCTTTAGATATTCTAACAGGAATTGATCCAGAGAATAGAAGCCCATTTTCTTCGCGTCCTGTAATATCTCGGATTTCAGCAGTTTCGCCATTATACCTACTTACCAGGAGCTTAATCTCTCCATCAAGGTCAGTCGCAAAAAAACCGCTATAATCAACATATCCTGTATTAGACGCAAAACTTCTTTCTATATCATCAGCCAAGCTTGGAGCTTTATTCCTGTTATGATGTCCATGTCTGCATGAGGAGCCATATAATAAAATTGCTCCAAAACCTAGATTTCTTCCAATCTTATTCAAAGCTTCTCTTCTAGAATATTTTTCTTCCATGCTATCTCTAGCACAAATAACTATATATAAAGTTTATTATCTTTTGAAATATCCATTCTATTTGCATCTATAAACTTTCAAAAATCTAGCTTCTTCAATAAATTCACATCTTCTCTTCAACGCATCAACTTTAGCTCTCTCGCTGCTATTTAATTTGCTGTAACCAAAGGCGTCTTCAACAAGAATAAACTCCTTCAATTGCGGATCTTCAAGATTAAAAATCTTAGAACCAGTGTAAATATCAATCCCGTTATACAATGTATATCCACTAGAAAGGCCATTCAATGAAAATGGTATGAAATAATCTGGATTCTTATAATACCATGCAAATGCAGGCGTAAACAAAACAACATTATTAGAATTTATTATTTCAACTTTTAAATTCTGGCTTAAATCTTTATATCCAATTATGGGCTCACTGGAAGTAAATAACTGTACATCTTCAGGTCTTATTACAGTTAAATACCCACTGTCAAAAAATAAATTGCTGGGGTATAAAACAGCAGCGATTAAAATAATGGAAAAAAATAATTTATTATTTTTGTATATATAAGAAAACAAAACCCCGATAAATATTGGAGCAAGAAGAACAATAAAATAAGCGTATCTCAAAGCATAGACCTTGACAAAAAACAAGGAAATCAGCAACACAATAGAAGGAATAATTAAAATTAAAGTCAGCCTCTTATTCCAATAAAAACCAAATGGCAATCCTAATAATGTAATTATTCCAAAAGCCCTTAGATGATAAAACAAACTGGAAGAATAGCTCTCCACATAGCTTCCTGCTAATTTAGTATCTCCATAATTAATTCCAAGTAAACTTGGAGCATAATACAATGAGATAATAATCGGAATAATAAATAATTTCCAATCTTTCTGCTCCTTGATAAACAAATAAAAGAATAATGGCGCAATAATAATACCGGCAAGATGTGTATTAACTAATATGGTCAAAGAAAAGCATGCAAGCCAAGCATATTTCTTATTCTGTCTATCTTTATCTTTGGATTTATATAAAAAGAACAAAGTTAAAAAGAAAAAGAACTGAAACATCTGATAAAATCTCGCTTGTCTGGAATAAACAACTTCCAAAAACAAAACAGCGCTAAACAAAGCAGCCACTAATCCTGCAGTATTATTCCTTATCTTTTCATTTTCAGAACTAAATTCCCTTGCAATAAAAAAAACCAAAACAGCACTTCCCAATCCGAAAAATACAGAAATTAATCTTGCTCCCAAATCATTATAAAAAATAGTTGTACTTAAAGCAACTAAATAATGAAATACTAAAGCCCTTTCATAAAATGCTCCAGAATCAAACTTAGGAATACCTTTTTCCCATATATTCCTGGCTGCAAGAGAAGAAATAGCCTCATCAACCCACAGATTACTATCTCCAAGTGCATATATCCTAAATACAAAACCAAAAATAATAATTGAAATTAAACCTATCCAGACTTTATGCTTTTTCAAAAGTTCAAAATTTAATCCCATTAAGATAGTTTCATTCTTTAATACTTAAATGTTATTTTTACTGTATAAATATTTATAAATACTTTTTTATAGGGTAACTATGCCAAAAGTGTTAAAATATAAAAAAGCGCTTGTAATTTTAGGACCAACAACTACTGGAAAAACAGAAGTTGCATTTACAATAGCAAAAAGATTTGGTGGAGAATTAATAAACGGCGACAAATTTTATTTATTTTCTGGTTTTCCCACTTCTACAGGCTTATCAAGTTTCTTGGTTACAGGTGAAGTCCCCACTCATCTATATCAGGAGCTTGAACCCCGTGTTGATAGGTTATCACTTATTGATTACTTACTAAAAGTTAATAGTCTAGTTCCAAATATTCTAAGAAGAAATAAACTTCCTATAATTGAAGGTTGTTCTTATGGATATACAAATGCTATTATTGAAGTTAATAAGCTCCTCCCAAAACCAAAATATGGTCCATTCATAGGTTTGCGGTGGCCTAAAGGATACGACTTGCAATCTAAAGTGGAAGAAAGAGTTAATAGTTTGTTTAGAGAAGGGGCAATTTCAGAAATAGAAAGGGAGCTTAAGGAGAGCCATAAATATTCTTATCCTATGAGAAAAGGAGTTATAACTGTTCCTATAGTTGAAATGCTTGAAGGAAGGATAAATGAAAATAAAGCCAAAGATAAAATTATCATAGGAATGTTAGATTCAGCTTATTCAGCTTTACGAAAATTTTTAGATATAAAAGACACAATTTGGCTTAAGCACGATTCTAAAAAATTTGAAGAGACAATCTCTGAAATTATGAGATTAGTAAAAAAAGAAAATTTATAGTTTTAACTTATAATTTATAAAAATCATTTATACATATTTCTGTTCCAGGAACTAAATTTAACTTTATTGCTTTTTGCGGAAATATCCATTTAAAATCTTTATGTTCCTTTTCATTAATTTTTATTCTTTCTTTTTTTTCCAGTCTTACATAAAATAGATTATAAATAAAATCTTGTTGAGGGTAATGTCTTACTTTATACGTTTTAATATATTTAATCTCTAATCTCTTAATTGATAAATTCGTTTCCTCTTTTAACTCTCTTTCTGTCGCTTGAATTAATGTTTCGTTTTTATCAACTTTGCCTGAAGGTATTCCCCACCTGTTCCCCTGTGGTGAAGAATCGTTCCTATGCAATAATATTATCTTCCCATCAAATTCTACTAAAATTCCCACAACATTAAATTCAGGTTTAAAATTTGGCGGATTTATTGTATAATTCATAAAATATTTATTATCTTATTAATTATATATTTTTCTAAAGTTTCTTCAAAACATTAATTTCCTCAAAAGAAACCGAAGCTACCTTGAATTTTGTGGCATAAGGAACAGCCTCCAGTGCTTTTTTATTCCAAGAAGATTTTTTTATAAATAAGAAATAACTAAACAGTGCGTAGTAAATCAGCATATAAATACTTTAAAATACTTCCCTTGTTTAGTTTTTATATGTATCCGAATCCGAAGCACGACTATAGGGAAAAGATATGGGATTATAAGTATCAAGAATGGAAGACCCAAATACCGCAAAATAAGGTAAAAAAACCAGCTAAAGGAATAAGGACTTTTTATGAATCTCCATTTAGAAAACCTTCAATTATTATAGGTAATGCAGAAATAAAGCAGAAATTGCCTAGTCCAAAAATAAAGATTCCTCTTGCTATCCTTGCTTATCTTATCCCTCTCATAATCTTAGTTGCAATATTAATCTATATCTTTCAACCTTTTGGCTTTGAAGGAAAAACCTACACAATTGAGGTAGGCAAATCAGGAGACACAAATGACAATAAAGCATTTTACTTAGATGAAAAGACAATAAAATCAGCTTTAAGCTTTCCAAAAGAAGAAGAAAATCTTAAATTTAGAGAAGTTACTTCTCAAAGACCTTTCAATCTGATTTTCAAGCCAGATATCGAAATCCCCGAATCTGCCAAAAAAACCCTGCAATTAGAATTCATAGGCAAAAATTCAGATATTTATCTAAATGATCAACTAGTTTTTCCAGGATTGGCAAACTATTCTATTCTAAGAGATTATGATAATGAAATTCTTTATGTAATAGATGATATAATTCCATATCTTCCAGAAAAAAATGAAGAAAATATAAACAAAGCAAAAGACTTTCTTTTAGCAAACTTTCCAGGAACAGCAGTATATTCAACAATTCCAATAGAATTAGAAGCTCCAGAAATAGATGGCTATCAAAAAACAGAAACAGAAATAAATACAACATTTAGGGGGCCACTAAATCTTGCTGTATATGGTGAAAATCTAAATATTAAATTTACAAAGCATGACTTAAATTGGTATACGGGCAATGACACTTATACTTTAACAGTAAAAGATATAAACAAAAACATAATCTTTCATCAGACATATGAAGATGATGGAAATGAACTGAATAATTCAGTCAAAGGCAATAATCAAGACTTTGAAATTAATCTTAAAAATGCAAGAGGCGTTTATTTCATACAATTTCTAATTGATAAAAATAATAAAGCCGTGGACACTACATTAACAAAACTTCAATTCAGCACAAATAAAGTAATGATTCTAGGTGACTTCTTGCCTTGGCATCCAATAACAATCTACACAGAAAACATAATTCCCAAGCAAATAGCATTTAATTATTGGTGGGGCTCTAAATTCCAAAGAATACTCATAACAGGCCCGGATATTATAAAAATAGATCTTAACGAAAGTTATAGGAGCATAAGATATCCTTATACTTTAGAACCAGGAAGTTACACACTAGACTTTGAAAAAGGCTATTTATGGATATATACTAATTTTCCAGTCTCATTAAAAAAAGAAAACTATTTTCAGATACCTATTATAGTTCAAGAAATAAAAAACAATCCTGATTTTATAATAGTAGACAAGGAATTATCAAAAAATAAAAATATTATGATAAGGCATCAATTGCAAACAGATACAAAAAATAACACAATTAAACTAAGGCTCAAAAATCCAGAATTAACTAGATTTACGAAAGCAGAGCTTTTAATCAAATAATTAGATAATATGAAACTCTACATAAAACACATAACTACCAATTTAGCAAACAAGCTTTACTTTCCTATTCCTAATATCTTCGACATTATCATTATTTAATATAATTCCATTATTCTGGACAGGAAAAACAATTTAAGAATATAAATTTATGATTTATAGAATTAAAATTTAATATTAAGACTAATGTCTTAATAAAACTAAGTCATCTGTCTTAAAATAAAAGCAATAAATTTATAAAGTCATCTGTCTTAATAAAGAGCAGGCACTTGACTTAAAATGAAAAAGGAAAAACACGGAGAAATATCAAAAGAAGTTTTAGATGAGATCAATTCTGCCCTCAATGACAAACGAGGGCTATTATCTCATCAACGGAGATTAGCCTTTGCTCTTTCATTAGGTGCAGAAAATATTCTGGCATTATATTTTCATAAACTAAATATAATAAAAGAAGGATCGAAAATAGATCATAGATGGTTTAAAAGAAAAAAAGAAAAAATACACTATCAATTACAAAAGCAAATAACCTCACCCATAGACTCAGTTGAAAATATAGACAGAATAATAGAGTTAATATCGAAAATAGAGGAAAAAAGAGATCAACTGGCTTATGGTGCTCCTGCCACAGAAGAAATATTACAAAACAAAATAAATTTATTCTTTGAATTAAGGAGGATATCAGGATGTTAAAACCATATGCAATTTATTTCACAGCCTACCTTTTAAACAAGATAAAAAAATCAGACAATATAGAAAGAATTATATTATTTGGTTCTGTAGCAAGAGATGAAGCTACAAAAGAAAGTGATATAGATTTATTTATAGAAGTAAGGGAAAGAACAGCAAAATTTGAAGAAGAATTAAAAGAAATACAGGAAGAATTTTATGAGAGCAGAGAAGCTGCAATATTCAAAGCAAAGGGAATAGAAAATAACTTTAGTATAAAAGTAGGAAAACTAACAGAATGGAAGGATTTGTATAAGAGCATAGCATCAACAGGAATAATATTGTATGCTCCATATGAAGCAAAAGAGCTTCCATCAGGAGTAAAACATAACATTATTATATTTTGGGAAAATATAGGAAAAAATAGGGGAGCATTTCTTAATAAAATTTATGGAGTAAAAATAAAAAATAAACATTATATAGGCCTGCTTGAAAAATTTAGAGGCAAAAAAATTGGCAAAAGTTCCATAATGATTCCTATTAGATATAAAAAAGATATTTTTAAGCTTCTAAAAGAATACAAAGTAAAGGCTAAATCCCTAGAGGTTTTTTCATAAAGCCCGCTTCCCAATACTTACATCCGAACACTTTAAAAACTTCCCATAATCTATTTTTCATAGATAAACATGAATCCCAATATAAAACCATATATCAAACCAACAGTAATGCATAGGCCCAGGTTTTAAAACTAGAGAAAATTATATAAACCTACAAACTCTATAAAAATATGGAAGAAGTAATAATCTCGAGAGAAGAATATAAGGATTTGCTTAAAAAATCTAGGCTTTTTAATATGCTAAAAAATTTAGACCCTGATTTTATAAGGCAAGTATTATCTAGTAAAGAAGATCTGAAACATGGAAGATTTAAAATCCTTGCTTAATTATCTTATCAGCTAATTCTCTAAAGTCTTTTAAATGATGTTTTATGTAATTAATCTTGGATTGCTGGTCTTTTTTACTACTTGTTGCAATAAGTAAAATTAATTTTAAATCATCATAAATAAGATAATAAACGCGTTTTTCTCTTACCCTTTGTTCTCTAAAAAACTTATAGCCTACAGAATCTCCAGAAAATGGATTAGCACTAATTTTCGCAGGAATTTTCTCGGCAGCCTCATAATCTGTCTTTGTCCATTTAGAGATTTCATCTAAATAAGTATTTGTCCCAATAACTCTATACATTGAAAATAAAAACTTATTTTATATATAAACATATTTCTTTGATTATATAAATCCAATCATTTTAAAAACTTCCCATTTATCTATTTTCAATAATCATAAATATGAAACTCTACATAAAACACATAACAACTCATTTAGCAATAAGCTTCACTTTCCTATAGACATTGGCGAAAGCATTAAATAGTTAGATATTTCTATAATTAAATGGGGGCAGAATTGAATGAAGAAACTAAGTCTTTGATAAGATATAGTTTAAACATGGAGAAAAATATATTAAATTTAAGCTTACTTAAATGGAAAACTAAATTAAAGGAATTTGAAGATGAAAATAATATGTCTACTAAAGATTTTCTTGATAAATTCAATAAAGGAAAGCTAGGCGATGATAAAATATGGTTTGATTGGCTATTTGCATATAAGGCTTATATAAATATAGAGAATAAACTTCGGCTTATTAAGAATATAAACCTATGATTTTTAATTATTTCTCTAAAGTAAAGGATAAATTGGAAGAGATTAACTGGATAATTCTTAAACAAACTATTAGTTTTGATCCAGTTTTAGATGATATGGGAATTATAGAGGGTATATTAATATTTAGAGATAGTTCGATTTTGGAGTTTATGGAATTGGTTGGTGAAAAAGATATAGAATATAGGTTTCATTATATGGATAAAGATAAAAATTTAATTTATAGATGGGATACTTCTCCACATCATAAAAAAGTTCATTCTTTTCCTTATCATTTACATACAAAAAGAGGAGTTGAAGATAGTAAAAAAATGAATTTTATTGATATTCTAGATATAGTTGCAGACAAAGTCATTGATAATTTAGGATTATAATTTAGGTTTAACCTCTCGTAAAAATAACATCTATCCAATCATTTTAAAAACTCCATATTTATCTAATTTTAATATCAAAATATGAAACTCTACATAAAACACATAAAAAATTAGTGAAAGTTATATAAAGAATAAGTTATTTATTAAACCATGAAACTAAAAGGAAATAAGAAAGCGACCAAGAAAGATTTAGAAAAGATCACAAAAATTTATTGGGAAATAAAAAAAGACCTAGAAGCAATGAGGCAAGTTAAAGAATTATTAATTGAAGCTCAATAATAGCGTTTTTTCAAATCAATCTATCAGAAATAGATTCAATATAAGAAAACTTTATATATGGTAAGAATATCATAATATTATGTCAAATAAGACATATAAAGCAATGAACGTTAAACAAAAAATACTCAGATTTTTGATAGAGAATAAAGAAAAGACGTTTAGTATGAACGAGCTTTCTAAATCCTTAAAAATAGATTACAAACTTTTATATATTAATATAAAAAAGCTTGAGAGTGATAAATCAATAGAAGTAGAGGACTTAAAGAGCCAAAAAAGATGCAGTTTTAGAAATAATTTCAATGAAGACGTTTTTATTGTAGAATCTAACAGGAGATATGATATTTTACAGAAAAAAGAATTTAAAGCAATATATGAGTATTTAAAGGCAATCAATAAGCAATTTATTATTTTATTATTTGGAAGCCATGTTAAAGGAGCAACAACTAAGCATTCAGATATAGATCTTCTGTTAATTTCTCATGAAGATGATGTAAAATATATAGAAAGCAAAATTGAAGTTTTGCCTTTAGAAATTCATTTAACCTCTATAACTTATGAATCCCTTGTAAATATGGCTAAATCAAAAGAATCTACTGTTGTTAGCGAAGCACTTAAAAATAATATTATATTATTTGGAATAGAAGATTATTATCGTATATTACAAAATATCTAAAATTTAAATTAAGGAAGAAATAATCAATAAACGGAAAGATTTATAAATAACATTAATTACTTATATATCGAGTAAATGATGTTATAATAAAGAATAAATATGAAAATTAATAAAATAGATAAAAGTCAAAATAATATAAAACCTCTCTCGAAGAGAGAAGTAGAAATTATAGCTTGGCTTGAATTTTATCAAAAATATTTCTTTACAATTAGAGACATAAAGCATTTTTTTGCTAATCAAAAACAGAGATATAATATTATTCAAAGACTTCTTCAGAAAAAGAGAATAGTTAAGATTAACAGAGAGAAATATTATCTTATACCTATTAAAGCAAAAAGCGGAGGATGGTCTGAAAATCAGTTTATTCTTGCAGATGAGATAATGAATGGGAAAGATTATTTTATTGGCGGATGGAGCGGAGCCAATTATTGGCGTCTTACTAACCAAATTCCTTTCTGGATTGAGGTCTTTACAACAAAAAGACAGGGCAGAAAAAAAATACTAAATACAGGATTTATATTTAGGAGAACAACCCCTGAAAAGATAAAGAAAGCCGCAATTCGGAAAGTAAATAAACACCCTTTCAGAATTATGAGCAGGAGGGAAATGAAGAAATGGATGAAATTAAGAGAATATCTAGTTTAGAGTTTAGCGATATAAATTTTAAGCACCAATTCCAGAGAGCTTTGCTTGTTAAAGATTATTATATAACTTTAATTCTCTATCTGATTAAAGATGTTGAAGGTATTTACTTTAAGGGAGGTACTGCCCTTAACAAGATATTTCTTAATCATGACAGGCTATCAGAAGATATAGATTTCACGATAACAAGAAACGAAAAGGAAGTAAAAGATGAAATTTTTAATGTTCTGCTTAAATCAGGATTTTTTAAAGATATTACAGAAGGAAATAATACCAAGGAGTTTATTAGGTTAATTATAAAATATCGTTCTGAGTTGGGAAGCAGGGAGATATTTATTGATTTGAATAAAAAAGCAAAATTATTCCTTACCGCAGAAAATCATAAGGTAAATCACTTTTATTCTCCTTTTATTCCAGATTTCTCTATTAAAACCATAGCAAAAGAAGAATTAATTGCTGAGAAGATAAGAGCCACTATAACAAGAAACAAGCCAAGAGACCATTATGACGTTTATAAGATAATAAAATCAGAAATGAAAATAAATCTAGAATTAGCAGAAAAGAAATGCAAGGAGGTCGGAAAAGAGTTTTCAATAATTAAGATGTTCAATAAAGCCAAGATTCTAAAGAATCGTTGGGATAAAGACATGATTTATCTTCTTGCA
Organism: Candidatus Woesearchaeota archaeon; assembly: GCA_964362915.1. Taxonomy (GTDB): domain Archaea; phylum Nanobdellota; class Nanobdellia; order Pacearchaeales; family GW2011-AR1; genus JAUSIK01. The sequence goes on from CAYIGH010000014.1 coordinate 17,813, forward strand.
GATCCTGTTTCTTTTCAAGAAGTTATAAGGTTCTTAGCAAAACATTTCAAGCTAAAAGATGAAAAAGGAAAATTAAAGAAATATCCATAAATACTGCCAGCTAGCTATTGACATATTTTATATAAAAATGTAGGTTATAAAACGACAAAATCTGAACTTTAAAGAATATTACATAATAACAAAGGAATTCATTAATAAAAAAGGCTTCATTGTTACATCAGATCTTTAGCGGTAAAATCCCAAAATCCAATCATTTTAAAAACTTCCCATTTATCTATTTTCAATAATCATAAATAT
>CAYIGH010000014.1:18209-25064 GCA_964362915.1 Candidatus Woesearchaeota archaeon
GAAACTCTACATAAAACACATAACTGCCCATTTAGCAATTAGTTTCACCTTCCTATTCCTAATATCTTTAACATTATCATTATTTAATATAATTCCATTATTCTGGAAAGGCAAGACAATTTATCTCTTTTACATATCATTGATTTTAATATTCTTCCACTTCCTTTTTAAAATTCAGTCCATTCCAGAATCAGACAGAGATAAAAAAAGATTTATTAAATTTATTTCTTATATGTTTCTTCTTTCCCTAATAGTCTTAGTAATAAATCAATTTCTAAAGCGCCAATTCATTTTAGATTATCAAATTCCCATTATAACTTTCTCAATCGCCCTAGGCATCCTCACATTCTACTCCAATAGGGAAAAAGTAGAAACAGAATTAGAAAATGAGAAGAAAGCCGAAGATGCCCAAGAAGCCAGGAGAAAGAGGGAATTTCCGTTAAGATTCCCAACTATAAATCGGATTCCCTTGGTTGGAAGTTTTGTTAAGTGGATGTATAAAGAGGGCCGGGGATATTCTCTTGGGTTGATTGCGATTGTGATTGTTGGATTTGTGTTGAGGGCTTGGAATACGTGGGACATTCCTCTTCAAGCTGATGAAATATTTCATATGGCAACCATTAAGACAGGAAATCTCATTCCCTCCCTTGCTAAAGAAGTATCATTTAACTCTATATATTTAAGAGGATTAATTATACATTATCTTGGAATTCTTATTTCTTTCTTCACTAATAAAATAGAAGTAGGTTTAAGATTAGCGAGCTCTATGATAGGTGCACTAATCGGAATAATTATCTACAAAATAATAAAATTGGATTACCCAAAACACTTAGCCATTGTAGCGTCTTTTTTGATTACATTTGATCTTTGGTTTATTGAGTTTTCTAGATACATAAGATTTTATATTTATACTCTAATGATTATTTTGGTCCTAGCTTTGAACATTTATAAAGTGCCCTTTCTCCAAAAAAAAATATTCAAAACGAAATACTTGTTTTTAATATTATTTGGCGCAATATCCCCCTATTTCTTTAATGAATATTTATTTTTTAGTTACTTAATATTGCTAATTTCAATCATAATTATTGAAAAAAAAAGTTTAACTTTAAATAATTTATTTAAACTGAAAACAATACCTATTTTTATTGGTAGTCTTATCTATATATTATCTAATTATACAATAAATAAAAACTTGTTTCCCCAATTAACAGATAGAACAAATAAATATATTTTAATACAACTAGAGTTCCTATTCAACAACTATACTATATTAGCAATTTTCTTCGTGTCTATTACGCTTACCTATATTTTTCACACTAAATTGTTTAAGAAAGATATTACTAGCTTTTTTCTACTAAATGGACTTGGAACAGTATTCGCTTTATTCATAATAAATAATCTAACATATAATCAAAGTGTAAGAATCTTACTATTTTTGCTAATTTGGTTGATTCCATTATTTGTTATGATAGTATCTTTTATAAGTAAATCACTAAAAATAATTATTTTATTTCTTATAGTCTTACTAACTGTAATTCAAGCAATTAATCTACCACTAAATATAGGGGATAGTTACGCATATGAGAAAATAGTATATGAAAAACAACCCATAATATTAGATTTTTTACCACCAGTCGGGCTTTTAAATTATACGCGAGATTATTACCTAGCATCAGTATGTGTAAACCCCCTCTTTGCAAAATATTACTTTAATAAAACGCCAGATTATTTGATTAGATGGGCTAGTCCTTCATACTTGATCATAGATGGCAATTATTATGAACGTACAAATAGAATTAGAGCAATTACTACAGTTAAAGAGCTAGATGAGATAGTGGAAAACTCGAATAAACCGATATTATTTGATATATGCGGTACCGCTTATCCAATAAAAAATGAATTTTATTCGAGTTATCTAAACAGAGAATTTAGTCTAGAAGTCTCTAAAGAACTGACTGCAAAAATAGAAAGCTATAGTTGCAAGGTAGAATTTAAAAAAAGAGATGGATTTTCAAAAGATATACTTGTCTGTAATGCAAGAATTTGTGAGTTATGTGAGCCAATAAAAAATGAATCAGCTTAAACTTAATCTAGGATGCGGAAACAAAAAGATAGAAGGATTCATAGGAGTAGATAAAGTAAAATCAACAAAGGCCGACATTATTCATGATCTTAACAGGTTTCCCTATCCATTTAAAGACAATAGTGCAGATGAAATATTAATGGATAATGTATTAGAGCACTTAGAAGATACTATAAAAGTAATGGAGGAACTTTATAGGATATGTAAAAACAAGGCAAAAATAAAGATTTATGTCCCCTATGCTAAAAGTGACGGAGCATTTACTGATCCCACACATAAAAGATTTTTTACAGATCAAAGCTTTAAATATTTTGAACCAATACACCATCTTAACTTTTACACAAAAGCAAGATTTAAAGTGATTAAAAATACATTAATTGCTAAAACTAATGACAAAGACATAAGATATTTTCTTAGGAATTTAATACCATTTAAGAAATTATTAAGACACTTTCTTTTTAATATCTACGATGAAGTATGTTTTGAATTAGAGTGTATTAAAAATAAGTAACCTAATACACCCATTACTATAACAGGAAATAATGGAATTATGTGGAATGCCAATATTTTATTGAATAATTCTGGTTTTGAAATATGCGGCTCAACTAAATTCAAAATGTAAATCCAACCAAACTCAAAAATACCAAAATTCGCAAATATTTGAATAGGAATTAAAGAAATAATTATAAGAACAGAAGTTATAAATATGAATAAGCCAAAGTTAATTTTTATTTCAAGCAGAATTAATACAAGGTAACCGTAGCTAAATCTACCAGTCCAATAAGCTAAAGTAGTTAAAAATAAAACAATTATTTTATTTGACGAATAATGTTTCAATTCTTGATAGCTCAAAAATACTATTTTATAAAGCCTGTTGTTTCTTTTATCAAATTTTCTAAATAAAAATGTTATAATAATTAAAAAAAGCATTATGAAGATTGGAATTAAGAAGGACACAAGCAAAATATTACCTATATTAAATAATACACCGCTATAAAAAAAGGCGAGTATGAAAAATAAAAGTATAGAAATGTAGTCAAAAAATCTTATTGTTAATATGCCAGGTACAGATCTTTCGGCTTTTATATTATAATATCTCTTAATAAGGCGAATGTAAGAGTATTCTCCTAAACGAAATGGGATAAAATTAAGAATGAAATTGGAGAGATTTAAAATCCAATATAGTTTAATTCTATCTTTAATATCGAAAAATAAAGAATATCTAATAGTATTTATTGGTTTAATAATAATTATGTAATATAAAAAACAAAAAACTATTATGTTTACATTAAAATAGTCTAAAGCATCAAGCAATTTAGCACCTGAAAAATATTTCCAAACAAATATAAGTAGGATTAGAGCTATTAAATACGGATAAATAATTTTAATTATTTTTTTTATTATCATTCTTTTAAATATCCAAATCTTTTAATAAACATTTTTGGGAGATATAAAATAACGGATAGATACGCTTTTAGAATTATTAACAACATTCCAAAATATCCTACTTTTCTTTTTAAAGTTTTTACAGAAGTATTTCTCCATCTTAAGTTTTTGATATTCCACACAATATCTCTAAATGGAAAAAAAAACAAATCAATTAAATCAAAGTTTTTAATAGCAGTTAAATAAATATTGCGCTTTATCTGATAGGCTTTAAATGGAGAGGCTAAACCTCCAGTTTGAGAATGAAAATGCTTAACGATAGAAGTTGGGCAATAAATAGAGATATAGTCTGCTTTTCTTATTCTCCATCCAAGATCAAAATCTTCAACATATGAATGAAAATCCTCATCAAATAAACCTGTTCTTTCAAGAACTTTTCTTTTATATAAAACTGACGCTCCACAAGGAGCAAATATCTCCATAATCTCTTTAAATTTTCTGGGATCCTCTTTATATCCTAAAGATAATCCTCCATCTTTTTTCCCTTGTAAATCTTTAACAAATCTCATGCCTGCAGTATGAAGCTTTCCATTCGGCAAAAGTATTTTGGATTGAACGGCTCCTATTTTCCTATCTTTTTCCACGGTTTTTACTAATTCCTTTAACCAATTTTTATCCACAATGGTATCATTGTTTAAACATACTATATATTTAACATTTTTATCTTTAAATGCTTCTCTTATTCCCTCATTGTTTCCTTTAGCGAATCCATAATTTTTATCTAACCTTATAATTTTAACTTTGGGAAAATATTCTCCTACATATTTAACGCCCCCATCTGTTGAACCATTATCAACAAAATAAACATCAAAATTTTTATAAGTTTGTTTGAAAACAGAATTTAAACAGTCCTTAAGAAATCTTTTACCATTCCAATTGACTATAATTATAGCCGCCTTTCCAACCATCCTACTTCACTAAAACTCCCTTATGCTTCTTAAATGGCGCCTTCCATTTTTTCATATTATCTTTCCCATGCAACCAATAACTAATGGTAGGAATTTCTGCACAAACTCCTAAATGATATACTCCCCCATCTTCCGAAAATAATAACTTCATATTTTTGATCAATGATAAAGATTCATTTAATGAAAGACACCCATCAGCCCTTATAATATTATATCCTTTTAACTTCTCTTGTAATTTATCATATCTTGCGCTTTCATTTTGCGTGCCAATAAAATAATAATTTTTGTTTTTGCCTAACTTTTTTATTATTTCAACCCATTTTTCTAGAGGCAGTCTATTTTCTTCTTTCATAGCAGAGGCATATATACCAATATTATAGCCATTTTTTAATAATTTAGGTTTATTTTCCTTGATTTCCAAGATCAAGTCTTTCTCTTTTACTTTTTCATCAATCCCTAAAGGCTTCAATAAGCCAAGAAAGCTATCTGCCTCATACATATCTTTTCTGTATCTAATTGGATAATTATAAGCTTTTCCCTTGTAGTTATTATCGAATCCTATTCTTATCTTTGATTTAGATAATAAAGTAAGAATAGATGCTATTTTTCTGTGTTGATCAAAATCTATTGCAAGATCATAATCCTTCTTTTCACTAAGGTAATTAATAAGAGATAGAGGATTATCAATTATAACTTTTCTGTCAAAATTATCATATAAAGATAGACATTTAGCATTTCTTTTAAATAAAAAGATAGTTATTTTGGACTTTGGAAACATTTTTCTTATTCTCTTAAATGAAGGAATTGTAAGTAGATAATCTCCAATTCCGCCAGGCCTAATAAGTAAGATGTTTCTGATCTCTTTTTTATTAATCTTGATTTTTTTATTTGAAGTATTATTCACTACAAATCTAAAGATTGGCTCACCAATGATTTTATCAATAAAAATAGTAGATTTTCTCTTTCTATTACTCATTTTTAATCCCATCCTTAATTTCAAAATGCTTCAAACTTTGAAATCCTATAGTCACAACCCCAACATCATTCCCTAACTTAACATATCCCTTCGCAATCTCATAGCTTACAGGCGAAGCTCCGCCGCCCAACGGCGGAAATTCATAATTTAGCATTAAAATTTTCATAAATAAGCAGAATAAACGCCATTTAAAAGCTATTCGGTCTAGCTTTGGTTCTAAAATAGTTCATATGGACTTTTAAAATACCATGTAGTAATAGAAAAGTTTATATAGTTCTTTAAACGTTCAATAATATGCAAAAAGATATGAAAGTAAAATTGAGAAGTGTAAAGGTAGAAGAACTCGAAAGAGCATATGAAAAATGTTTAGTTTGGTTTTTTGCTTTTCCAAGAACAAAAATAGGGCTTACAGAACTTTCTTTATCTATTAAGTCATCCAAAACTGCAACAAAACAGGCTGTAGAGCATCTTATACAACAGGAATTTCTTATAAAAGAAGTTGCCGGCAAAACGTGGATTTTATCAGTAAATCAAAAACATCCTTTCTCTTTAATAAAAAAAGTGCCTTATCATATAGAGAAAATATATGAATCAGGAATAATAGAGGCAATTCACAAAACTATTCCCCAAGCAAGAGCAATTATTCTATTTGGAAGTTATCGCTACGGTTCAGATACAGAAGAGAGTGATGTAGATATAGCAATAGAAGTTTTAGATAATCAAGAAATGAGGGTAACCAGATTAGGCGTTCTAGAACAATTAGGATACAGAAAAAATATCCCTATTAATTTGCATATATTTTCTAGAAATAAAATAAATCTTAATATCTTCGCTAATATTGCTAACGGATTTATTCTTGAAGGTTTCCTTGAGGTAAGACCATGAACAGAATAAAACATCCTGATAAAAAGAACGCATTAAGCATTGTTAATGCGGCAGAAAGAGAATTAAGTTATACTCTCCAACTCCATATCACCGAAGATTCTGCTTTCAATATTATAAGAAATATTTACGAATGCCTTCGTATGTTAGGTGATGCTAGATTAATTTCAAGAGGAATAGTTTCCCAAGATCATGTTGAGCAAATAAAAGAACTTGAAAGTCTCCCAGTAAAAACAGAAAGACCTCTTAAGCTTATAGATACTCTAAGAAGAATTCGCCATAATATTAATTATTATGGATATATCCCATCAAAAGCAGAGGCAGAAGATGCAATTTCAATTGCTAAGTCTTGTTTCTATCCTCTCCTCAAATTTCTAAAAAAAGAACTCGAATAATCCTTTTTCTAACATTTCAAGAGAGGCAATCTTTCTTTTTTTTAAATTCTTTTAATCCATTAAAACTCATAGTCACAACCCCAACATCATTCCCTAACTTAACATATCCCTTCGCAATCTCATAGCTTACAGGCGAAGCTCCGCCGCCAAGCGGAGGAAACTCAT
>CAYIGH010000015.1:0-23050 GCA_964362915.1 Candidatus Woesearchaeota archaeon
CAGAGGGAAAAACCGTCCCACCAAATTGGACAAAAAGTACTCATGCTCCTGCCGAGATTCGAACTCGGGTCCCCGCCGTTCTCCATTGCCTCAAGAAAATTGAAGCAACTTTAAATGAAAAGTGCCTGTCCAAAGAAGGACTAAGATTATCATCTCAACGATTTAAACCTTGGCTATTCGAGAGGGCGGAATCATTGTCCCCTAGACCACAGGAGCTTTATTCTCCAAACTTTCAAATCTTTTTAAATGTTTTTGATTATTAAATCCTATTAGTTTCATGTATAAACTTATATCCTCTTTTCTTGATAGAAATATTTGATTATTCTTTATTATTTTTGACGGATGTAAACCTAATCGGAGCAAGGATTCTCTTACATCATATATCAGCTTAGGAATATAACTAGTAAAAGAAATTCTTATATTTTTATTTCCTCTAGATATATAATGAACTGAACCGTCTGTGTCAATAAGACCCCTAAGACATTCTATAAGATAGATATCATCATCTTTTATCCAATTAGGTATTCCCTGATTATTCTTCTTTTTATTTCCTGCTTTTAATCCTTTTTTCTCTAGGAATAACACTATATTTTTTCCATATATCCTAATATACACTCCATTTTCTTTTGGAACCTTTTTTAACTTTGGTTTTTCTTTGAATACTTCTTTAATAAGTTCTGTTACATATTTTGATAAATATTCAAAATCATTAGATAAGTCTCCGCTAACTTGCATTGCATAACACCTAATTCTTTTACCTTTAATATAGGATTCTATATGTCCATCTCCCAAAATTATTCCAGATAATTCAGCTAATTTCTTGTCTTCCTTTGGCTCAGTTAAATCCTTTACGCCCCATTTTTTCTTTCCTTTAAAAGTCGATCCTCCTTTTGATCTTCCCCAGTTATCATCTAATTTTTCTTCTATGAAGTTATTATAATAAAAATTAGTTAGTTGACATAATTTTTTATAAGTTTCTTCTGATAATAACCTTTCTTCATTTTTTAATTCGTTTCTTATATAATCTTGAGATAAATTTATTTTTTCTGAGAGTTCTTTCCATGTCAAATTTCTTTTTGCAAGATTAATTAATTCTCTCTGTTTCCCCTCTTTTAATTTAATTCTCATTTATATTTTTATATTATAACCTTTATATATTTTATTGGCTTCTAGACTACAGGAGCGAGTTAAAAGAAATAAAATAGCTTGGTTTAAAAGATTTTGCTTTTATTTCTTAAATACCTTATAACCCTTTCTTACTTTTTGAGAAACTAAAATACCTACTTCATCGCCTTTTTTCGCAGTTTTTACAGACTTGCGATTAATTTGCATACTTTCTATTTTCTGCTCAAAATCAGTTTCTCCGCCCTTTATTTGAACTGTATCCCCTAACTTTAAAGGTTTAGTTAATTTTATAGCAGCGGCATTAACATGCTCAAAATAATTTGATATTTCTCCTATTGCTTTTTCCACCATATTTTTTATAAGATTTTTGAGTTTATAAGTTTTTGGTTTTGAATTTTTTGTTATGTTAAATAGCCCCGCCAGGATTCGAACCTGGGTCCCGGGAGCCAGAGTCCCGAATACTTGACCAACTATACTACAGGGCTTTATATCTAAGGGAAAAGTTAGAGTTTTAAATGTTTCTCAAAAGGATAGATTTAAATTTTCTATAACTTTAATATAAAGATGATAAAAAAGACGCATTTAGTTATAGGATTAGCTATTGCATTATACTTCCTGCCTTTTGTAAGAAATAAATTATTATTCATTCCTGTTGTTTTAATTTCCAGCTTATTGCCTGATATTGATTCTGGCTTTTCTGCTGTTGGCAGAAAGAAGCTCTTTAGGCCTGTACAGATGGTTTTTACTCATAGGGGCCCTTTGCATAGCTATACTGTTTGTATTTTGATATCGTTAATATTTGCATTCTTTTATCCTATTTTGGCTCTTCCTTTCTTTTTAGGATACTCGTTTCATTTATTCGCAGATAGCTTTACTGTAAATGGAATAAGGCCATTTTGGCCATTTAGGGTTGAATCAACTGGAGTAGCGAGAACAGGTGGAATGATTGACAGATGGCTTTTTCTTGTTTTTGTGATAGTTGATATATTCTTATTCGCTTTATTGTTCGTATAATTTTTTGAGAAAGATTTTTATAGAACAAATGTCTGGTTTGGAGGAGGTTCAATATGGCATTAAGTTGGTGGATTATTGGCACTGCAATACTTATCTTAATTATTATTGTATTTAAGTCGCAGGATTTTATTTATTTATTCACATTGATTAAAAATAATATATTTACTATATTTATCATAGTAGTGATTCTTTTTGTTAGTTTCTCTATATACAGAATTTCCAGTGCATACGACGTAAACCTTACCACATTTGACGGAATTGTTGGAGCAGGAAAACTCTATTTTTTATGGATAAAAAGTATCTTTGTTAATTTGGGTAGAATTACAGGATACGCAGTTAAACAAGATTGGCTTCTAAATTCAACTAATGTGACTAGCTAAAATGAAATTAACAATTGTTATAATAAAGCTTCTATTTCTAGGTGCTTTATTTATTATAAGCAATCACGAATTATATCTAAGTGAAAGTATAGACAGAGGTACATTCTTTGACCTTTATTACTCTTGGCTAAGCAATTTGTTTAATCAAGGAGCGCAAGTCACAAGCTATGTTGTCAAGTTTGAATGGCTGCCTGATACAAATGACACATATGTAAAAAAGTGATTTATTCTATTGAATTGGGATTATTTAATAGCTTTCTTTCTAAAACTGAACTGATAATGCCGCTTGAATCTCTTCCTTTTGAGTTTTATGTAAAAGTTTTTATAGGGTTTTCAATTTCTTTTATCAGGCCTCTATAGCTCAGATGGTTAGAGCGCGTGATTGGTAATCACGAGGTCCCGAGTTCAATTCTCGGTAGAGGCTTTAGCACCTTTCTTAGAAAGAAAGGCGGCTGCCCAAAGAAACCAGGGCTAATGAAGATTTAAAGAGGAATGATAAGGTTTATTATTCATCAATTGCTTTTAGTTGCATGGGTGAATATTATTTTGTTCATGAAACATCTAATGTAAAAAAAATTAAGATTTTTTTGATTTCTTTATTTGTCTTAATTATACTGGCATCTTTTGCTGTAACCTTTCAGCTAAAGTTTTATCCTATTTTTAAAGAAAGCTTCTTAGTTAAAAGCATAGAAAGTCTGCTTAAGGAAGAAATTACTCAGCTTACTCCTATCGGATTATTTTATGCAGGCATTTTAGGGGGCTCTTTTATAATTCCTTCGCCTCTGGAAATAATATTCTATTTAAGTCTGACAAAGGGAAATAATGTTTTGCTGTCTTTTTTGTTTTTAAATATAGGGCTTTTATTAATTCAAATAGTTAATTATTGGCTTGGTGTTAAATTTAGCCCAATTATTTTGAATTTTCTTTCAGTTAAGAAAGTGTACAAAATAAGGAGATTAACAAATAAATACGGCGCGTTTTTAATATTCTTCGTCAGTGTTATTCCTGCTTTGCCCTATGAGGTCTTAACTTTTGCTCTTGGAATAGCTAGATATAATTTTTATAGATTATTTATCTTAGTTACTACAGGCAGTTTAATTAAATATGCTGCCATTGCAGGTATTTTCTTGTTAACGCATTAAGATAGTTTTTTATATTATCTATTCTTGTAAGATATATGAAAGAGGTAGATATTATCCAAAAGAATGATTCTTCTATGAATAAGACTGTGAATTTTAGGAAACTTCTAGGGGCTAAAGTGCTCTCTGCAGAAGGCATAATTGTTGGAAGAGTTAGAGAAATTAGAATTGATCCTAAAAGCATGGATTTACAGGGAATTCTTATATCCAGAGGGATTTTTCAATTACCTCTATACGTAGGGCGAAGTTATTTTGAAAAAGTATCTAACGATGCTGCCATATTAAATATTGACCCTTTCGTTTTGCTTAAAGATAAGAAAGTAATAACTTTTGATGGAAAGGTTATAGGAAGAATTAAAGAAATATTTAGATATGACGAAACTAATGATATAAAGTCTATTATTGTGGGAACTTTATTTAAGAAATTTAATATTCCTTCTGAAAACATAAAATTAATTGGGAAATCTGTAATTTTGAAATTAAGTTATGATGGCGCAAAAAAGTATATCAAGCAAGGATCTTGATAAAGCGTTGACTTCTGATGACATATTGGGAAAAGATATTATTGATTCCGAAGGCGGATTCATAGGCATTGCTGAAAAGGTATTTATAGATCCAAATGATTTTGATTTTATTGGAATAGGCATTGATAAGGGTTTTTTAAGGAAAGGTTTAGCTATAGGCAGGAACTATATCGAGAAAATAACAGAATTTGCAGTTTTTCTTAATATAAAAATCTCTCTTGAAATAATGGGATTAAATGTTTTTGATAGTAACGGCAAGGACTTGGGTGTTATTTCTGATGTTGAACTTGTTGAAAATACAAATAAAATTAATGCTTTAGGCATTAAATATAGTTTATTCGGGAAAAAGATAATTATTCCTTATGATTATGTAGAAAAAGTTGGATATAGTGTTATTCTGAAAGTGAGCAAGGAAGAAATTTTGAGTTTGGGCAAATAAATCTATCGTTTTAAACTCTGGCTCTCCTCAATAGATTAGCATTTGTAACAACAGTTATTGATGAAAGAGCCATTGCTATTTCTGCAATTATAGGATGCAGGAAGCCTGCAATTGCAACTGGAATTGCTATGATATTATATGCAAATGCCCAAAACAGATTTTGTTTTATTTTTTTAAATGTTTTTTTTGATAAACTAATTGCCTGGACAACTCCTATTAAAGAGCCTTTAGCTAGAACAATATCTCCGGCTTCTATTGCAATATCTGTGCCTGTGCCGATTGCAATACCGACATTGCTTTGTTTTAGAGCTGGAGCGTCATTAATTCCATCGCCAACAAATGCCACAAACCCTCTTCTTTGTAATTCTTCAACTTTTTTTGCTTTATCTTCTGGAAGAACATTAGCAATTACTTCTTTTATTTCAACCTGTCTTGCAATTGCCCAAGCCGTTTTTTCATTATCGCCGGTTATCATGACTGTTCTGTAACCTCTTCTATGAAGAGCACGAATCGCAATTATTGAATCTTCTTTTACAGCATCTGCTACTGCTATTGCTCCTACAGGTTTATTATCCTCCACAATAATCATTGTTGTTTTGCCTTGATTTTCAAGTTGATCTACTTGAGATTGAATTGTTTTCAGTAATATATTCCTTTCTTTCATTAGGGTTTGATTTCCTATAATTATTTTTTTCTTTCCAATCTTGCCTTCAACTCCTCTTCCCCTAAGAACTTTAAAGTTTTTTACTGATAAATATTTTTTCAAATTTGCTTTTTTAACTATTGCTTTTGCAATAGGATGTTCTGACAATTTTTCTAAGCTTCCTGCAATTTCTAGTAGGTATGATTCTTTTGCTTGTGGATAAATATCAGTAACTTCTGGTTTGCCTTTTGTAATTGTTCCTGTTTTATCAAATACAACAAATTTCACTTCTTTCATTGTTTGAATTGCTTCTCCCTTTCTTATCAAAATTCCGCGTTTTGCCCCCATTCCTGAACCGACTGTTAATGCAATTGGGACAGCTAATCCCAAAGCGCATGGACAGGCAATTACCAAGACAGAAATTGCTATTCCTATTGATTTGCTTAGGTCCTGGCTAAATAACCACCATCCAATAAATGTTAGAATAGCCAGAACTAATATTGCCGGAACAAAGACGCTAGTTACTTTGTCAGCCATTTTTTGTATCGGGACTTTCGTACTTTGAGCTTCTTCAACTAATTTAATTATATGCGCTAAGAAAGTATCTTTTCCGACTTTAGTTGCTTTTACATATAATATCCCATCTTGATTTATAGTTGCTCCTATGACCGTATTTTTTACTCTCTTTTCAACCGGAAGAGATTCTCCAGTGACCATGCTTTCATCTACTGCACTTTCTCCTTTGATCACAATGCCGTCAGTAGGAATTTTTTCTCCAGGCCTGACTATTATTATATCATTAATTTTTACTTCTGATATGGGGACTTCAACTTCCTGTTTTCCTCTCAGAATTCTTGCTTTTTTTGCCCCTAATTCTAATAACTTTTTTATTTCCCTAGTGGCTCTGCCTCGTGCTTTTGATTCTATATACTTTCCTGTTATAAATATAGCCATTATCATAGAAGCAACACCAGAATAATCCTGAACAAAATTAAAGAAATTAAAAATTCCAGTAAGATACGCCAAAATTGTCCCTAGTGCTATTAAAGAATCCATATTAAAGTAAAACGTGAATAGGCCTCTTAATCCGCCTTTTAATGTGTTAAAACCGAATATAAAAATTACAGGAAAACCCAATACTAAAAAAGCAATTATCATCCATTCTTCTGGAAGGACATCTATTCTTATCATTCTCTGAAAAAACATCAGAACCGCTATTGGAATTGCAAATATCCATGAGCCAATCAGCTTTTTACGCCAGCTTTCTATTTCCTGCTCTTCAATTGATTTTTCGTGATGATGTTCGTGATTCATTTTATTCTTTCTCTATATTTAATGCTTTATAGCCGGTTCTCGCAACAGCTTTTTTTAGCTCTTCGTCAGAAACAGCATCTTCTGCTTCTACAAAACCCTTATTTGCCATCAGGCTTACATTTACTTCTTTTACCCCGCGAACTTTTTTTAGGCTTCTTTCTATGTTTGAGGCGCAAGAAGCGCAATGCATTCCGGATATAGTTATTTTTATTTTTTTCATTTCTTTTTTCCTCCTTTCATGAAATAAATTATTATCGCAGATATCAAATAAATATAAACAAACTGAAAAATCCATGTTAAAATATCTATTATTTTTATACCAGTAATTCTTAATAGATCTTCAAAAAAGAAATTTGCTGAAAATACTAAAAGATTTATTATTTTTGATCCTAAATCGGAGGATTCAAAGACCGGAATTAATTGAAGTATAATTATAATATTTATTATATAAATAACAATTGATAAAATAAGAATTTTCCAATTAAAGTATACTCTCATTTTTTACTTCCTTGCGGTTTTTTAATTATTAATAGAACTAAAATAATAACGGCGATTATTAATATTATCATAAAAATAGCCAGGATTGCATTGTAATAAGGATTAATCTGTTGTGCATAATACTGGTTATTGAACATCATGCCTTGCCTGTTCATCATCATGTTCATCATTCCTCCTGATAAATACATTGATTCGCCGCAATAAAATGATTTCGCCATATTAATATGAACCTGTTTTAATGCTACTGAGCCTTCGCCGCCCATTCTTTCGTCCATTATTTCATGCAGTTCTCCAGGATGCATTTGCTCCATGTAATATCCGCCTATTAACTCTAATTGTTCGTCAGATAATTCCTTGCAAGATATTTTGCTTTTTATTATCTCTTCTGCTTTCGCAAAATCTTCTTCACCATGCGCGATTACATTAGTTATCAAAATTATTGTTATTAATAATAAAATAGCTTTTTTCATTTTCTTTTAATTATTTTATTATCTCCTTCTTGTTGAATTTGTTTTACTAACCAGACTATGAAAAGAATTAAAGCGATAATTACCAAAATCATGATTATTGGGCCAAAAAGCCACATTGCGCCAAAGCCGATATTCCAATATCCTTGCATCATGTTTCCCATATTACCAAAGCCCATCATGCCAAATCCAGATAGGCCTCCTAAGAAGAATATTACAAGTAAAACTATTATAATTATGACCAGTGCATTATTTTCTTTTTTAGTCTCCTTCATGTTTCACTCCGCTAAGTTTCATTGTTCTTAAAATATGAATGCAATATTGAGACATATGAGTTTCTATTATTTCCATCAAAGGTTTGATCGTTTCTTCATTTATTTTATAATATCGATATTTCCCTTCTATTTCAGATATTACAAAGCCGTGTTGTTTTAGTCTGGCTAAGTTATGAGAAATCATAGTTTGATTTAAATTTAGAGAATTTGTTAATTCTGAAACGTTCATTTTTCTTTTTCTTAGCAAATTAATTATCTTTAATCTTGGTTCTGAAACTAAAGTGCCAAAGAAAAGTTTGTATGCTCCGTAGAGCTCGCCTTCTGTAAAGCCTTCTTTGTGGCAGTCGCGTAATATGGCTTTGTTTATCATATGATAATTAGATACATATTAACTATTTAAATGTTTCTGTTATTTATTTTGTTTCTAACTTTCGCTTTCTGTCTTTTATTCTTTCTTCTATTCTTTTAATTTCCTTTGTATAATATGTTTCTAGTTCTAATCTTCCTTCTTCTGCTGCTTTTTCTTTCTTTTGTTCATGGATAATTTTTTGCTCTTCTAGCGATAAAATTCCCTTTTCAAGCCTCTTTTTTCTCTTTGTCATTTTTCTAATTTTCTTATTTCACTTTTTAATATTTCTAGTATCTTTCTTGCCTCTGGAACATTAATGCTTATTTTTGTGGTCTTTTCATTTTTAACTGTTTTATATATTTCGTTTATGTTTTCGTATTTATCTTCTTTTATGCCCTTTTTTATGAGCCATCTTTTGAATTCCTTATCAGAAAAAATATCTTTGTTTAGTAG
Source organism: Candidatus Woesearchaeota archaeon (assembly GCA_964362915.1). Classification (GTDB taxonomy): domain Archaea; phylum Nanobdellota; class Nanobdellia; order Pacearchaeales; family GW2011-AR1; genus JAUSIK01. The sequence goes on from CAYIGH010000015.1 coordinate 8,621, forward strand.
TTTATGAATAATAAAAATGCCCCTTAGTCTTAATATTAACGAGTAAATAAGAGATGGTGATGCTTTATTGTCTGTTCTTTCATCTAAGTCAAATAACTCTTCATTTTTCTTTATAATATCTTTTGTACTTATTATGAATCTTTTTGTATCCTCTTTTTTTATCTGATATTTTGCTCTTAGTTTTTCTAATAGGGCCGCATTAATTATTGGTTTTGCTTCTGTAAGGATAGAATATATTAATACGGGCTCTTCTTTGATGGCCAATTCAATTTTGCTTTCTTCTATAGAAATTATTTCGAATCCTTTTTTCTTTATTCTTAATGGTATTGATGTTATTAAGAATAGGTCTATATCCGAATCTTTTCTAGCTTCGCCTCTTGCTCTAGAACCATAGAGATATGCTCCAATAATGCTTTCAAAATAAGGGGCTAATGTGGATAAAATCTCTTCTTTTAGTAATTGTTTTGGCTTTCTAACTATTATTACCTCTTCTCCTATCCATTCCTTTGGGGCAAAAATATGGGCTCCATTGCCTGTTGGTTTTACTTCCCGTATGATCTGTTCGTAATTTGATTGATATGTCATGTGTATACTTTGTATATACTAATATTTAAATGTTTTGGTGTTATTTTTTTAGAATAAGATGCTCTTTTTATTATGAAATAATTTCTTCGTTTGATGCCCTAAGGTCTTGCCCTAGTAGGCCTTAATCATCTAAGAGAAAAACAATATTCTACTCATCAAACAGTTCCCCAATCAAGAACCCAGCCGCAGTAGAACTGCGGGGTATGTGACTAAGTAAAAGACGCTAAACGAAGCTGACCATTCCTACTGCCTTGTTCTTCAACATACTTTTTTATTTTTTCAAGTCCTCCTCTATCACTTACCGTGTCAATGTGTCCTCCATCGCTCCAGAATTCTCCTCCCCAAAGAATTTCCTTTATCTCTGGAAATTCTTTAAATATCTCCTTAGCAGAAATGCTCTTTACAATCTGCATTATCCTGCTCGGAGAATATCGTGGAGCAGCACCAACAACAATATGCATATGGTCTTCTTCCATCCCAATGGCATCAAATTTTAGCCAATATCTTTCTCCAATTTCTAACATGAGCTTCTTGATGAAATCTATCGGCACTTTTTCCATTATCAATTTTTTTCTGTATTTCAAGAAGAAGACCATATGGTATCTTATCCTATAAGTACAATGGCATGCATGCTCCACTTCCATGTGGGCGAGAATTCTTTTTAGTATTTAGCTTTTCCCAACCACAGCAGAGCTGTGGGGTATAATGATTAAATTAAAGCGATTTTATGAGCTTGAAAAGGAATTAACACTTATGATTCAACCATTTAATGAAATAGAAGTATTAGAAAAATACAGAAACGACAAAGATTTTGCAGAAAAGTATAATTCACTTAGAGACGAGTATAATGAAATAGCTAAACAAGAAGATTTTATTAATGCAAAAAAAACAACTGGAAAAAAACAATGATTATGCTGGTTGTTTAGGTGCGTTATTTGGCTCTGGGGTTGTTGTAACTATAACTAGCTTTTTGGCTTTCCAAAAAAGAAAAAATCTTAAACCTAACTGAATGTCTATGAATTTTACTTCTTCAGCATTTTATAACTAATCAATAAAAGAATTATAATTGCTAATTGAACTTCAATTCCCTGAAAAGGCAGAGAAGCTAAAGAAAAAGTAACTCCGAATAAGCCAAAAATAATAGGAAATAATCCAGTAATGCAAAGAGGACAGACTCCCGTTATTAATCCTCCAATTGTTCCGATACTTGTTGCAGTTGCTCCTTCAAGGCATTTTTTTCTTTCTTTATATGAGATATAAATATAAGTAAAATTCACTGCAATTAAAATCCCAATCGCAGAAGAAAGAATTAAAGATATTATTAATTTAAACCAATTTACTGTTGTAGCATATGCAATTATTAAAGGAACTGTTTGATAAAAACCAGAAATAAAAATATTCAGAATAATGTAAATTAAAAAAATTACAAGCGTTAAATAAACATAAGGTTTTGTGAAAGCGAGTTTCATTTTTTTCTGTAACCAAATTTTTTATTGTATGTGGGATGATCAACAATATCTAAAATGAAACAAATTATTTCGATATGATCTCCTTTTATTGTATACAACATTCTCCAGAATTGGCTTAATTCAGCTCTCCAGAGATTGTCTACATTATATTCTTTTGGGATTAAATGTTTTTTTATATTATCGCCGTAGAATGGATTTAGTTTTATTAATTCTATCTTTTGTTTTATTGATTTAAGTAGTTGAATTTCTGGGGTATTCATCCTCCCACCTCTAATTTGTTCTCCTACTATATTATTTAACCTAATAAACTCCTCTTTTGCATTATTAATCAGAATTGCTTTAGTCGGTTTATCCATACTATACTTCTAAACCTTCTGACATTAATTTATTTAATTCTCTCCTTTCTGTAAATATCCATAGAATTCCTTTTGTTCCTATAATTATTTTTCCGCTTAATTGTAAGTAGTCTAATATTCTTATAAGCGTTTGGTGCATAATCTTCTTGGGCAGTTTTCTTTTTAGCTCTGCTAGGGTTATGGTCTCTTTAGCGTCTTTTAGTATTTTTTCTACCATCAATACGGTGTTTAATGTTGGAGAGTGTTGTATTTGTTTTTGCATTTTATTTTATATATATTAGATATAAATATATATCTATTTGATATATTTAAATCTTTCGGTGTTGAATTATTAATGTAGTATACCGAAATTATTGCTCCCTATCAAAACGTTATATCTTTTTTGTTAATTCTTTTTCTTTTAGCGAATTTCTTTGCTATTTCTGGAGACCAAATATAAGCAATCTTTCTTTCTTCGTCAATTGCTATCTTATTAATGCTCTGTAAATAATCTAAAATAATCAAATAAGTCTGCCACATGACCTTTTTTGGGAGATTTTTCCATAATTCTGTTCTATTAAATTCACCTGAATGATTTTCTATTGTTCTTTCTACCATTAATACAGTATCTAATGTGGGTGATCTTATAAATGGATTATTTTCTAACTCTGTTTTCATAATATTTCATATATCAATTGATATATAAATGTTTCTATAGGAGACTATTTATAATATAAATTCATGTTAAAACGATTTTTACTCAACAATCAGCTTTCCATAACCCATTCCCATACTGCAACTAAAGGCGAATGTTCCTGTTTTTGTTGGAGTAAATTCTAGAGTATCTGTTACAGCTTTAAGATATTTTGATATACCTAAGTCACGAATAGTGAATGATCTCAGGCATCCTTTTACTTTGTTATCAAGTGAAATGCTGACTGGCTGGTTTGCTTTTACTTTAATTTCAGAAGGATAATAGTTAAGACCTTTCTCGCTCAAAATAACTTGCTGAATTTCACCATTATTTAAATCATTAACAACATTTCCTGTAATTGTGTTTCCATTTGTGCTTGCAGATCCCATAAACATATAAATCCCTATTATAACAATTGCCGCTATCACTATCATCCCAAGTGTTGTATTTTTCATGTTTTAGTTAGTTTAATTTACTATATAAATTTTTGTTTAGCTGAATATTTCACTTCTAGGCCCAAATACAATTAGCCAAGTAGTGATTATTGTCAAAAAGAATGTTAAGGATATTGTCAAAAATTGGCCTTCTTTTCTTCTTCTTTCTAACTGCTTTGTTTCTTTATATAGCATATAATTTAGCCCGAAAATAATGATTGCTCCTATTATAAAAACCAAGATTGCTGCAATTTTCAGATTATCGTTGAAAAGCATAAATGCAGTCATTGCTCCCATTAGGCCGCCCATAAAACCAGCCATAATCCCTTCCATAACCCCCATAATGCCACAGCATTTTCCGTTCCATGCGCCTATAATTATTCCTATTGTTGAACCAAAAAATCCACCAATAAACATGCCGTTTGTAGAAGCCACATAAAAGCCAGGCAAAAAGCCAGAAATCATTCCTAATGTCATGCCAACCATCATCCCTGACATGCAAGGCAGTTCTTTATATGCCCTAACTTGCCTTATTGCAGGAAGTATTAGAGCGTAGCTTAAAGCAGAAAAAAACAGATAAAAACCATATTTTGGAATAAAATTTTCTATGGTTTTAAGTTTTATAAAATATAAAACTCCCAATACTATCGCTGACATTAAGACAGAATAAATTATTGTTTTTACTAGCTCCCCCTCTACATTATCTTCATTCAAAGATCTTATAAATTCCTTGAAGCTCATATTATAAATTTTAATAATATGGTGTATTTAAAAGCTTTGTTGAAAATAACAGAATAAATAATTTTTATTTGGATATAAAAGTTTAAAAACGAAGGTTCGTTTAAAAATTGAATTAGAAAAGAGGCTTTCATGGAAGAAACTATAGAAAAATTAAAATCAGAATTAAAAGTAAGGGGGCTTTCTCCCCTAACTGTGAGAAATTATTCTTTTTTTGTTGAAAAGTTTTTGCGAAAAAATGGAAAGAAGGCAGAAGATTTAAATGAAGATGATGCGAAGGCCTATCTTGCTGAACTTTTTGACTCGAAATCGAAAAATACTATTATGCTTGCTGCTGCTTCCTTAAAGTTCTTTTATACAGAGATTTTAGGAAAGCAATTTTCTAATGTTAAAATTCCTAAAAAAGAAACAAAACTGCCAGAGGTTCTAAATAAAGCAGAAGTAAAAAAATTAATTGAATCGACAGATAACTTAAAATCTCGGCTTCTTGTCTCGCTTCTTTATTCCTCTGGATTAAGGGTCTCTGAATTAGTTAATCTAAAAATTGAAGACTTAAATTTACAAGAAAGGATAGGATGGGTAAGAAAAGGCAAGGGCGGAAAGGACAGAATTATTACTTTATCTGGAAATTTAGCTGATGAATTACAAGAATACCTGGAAACAAAAGGCAAGGATAGATATTATATATTTTCTAAAGAAAAACCATTAACAACAAGAAACATCCAGAAAATTATAAAGGGAGCTGGAGTAAGAGCAGGAATTAATAAAAAAGTAACGCCCCATACACTGAGACACAGTTTTGCAACGCATTTACTTGAATCCGGAGTGGATATAAGATTAATACAAACCCTTTTAGGTCATGCTTCATTAAACACGACACAGGTTTATACTCATATCTCAAGTGAGCAAATTAAAAAAGTTAAGAATCCTCTGGATATGCTGGAAAATGGATAGCAAGAAAAATTTGGAGAAATATGTAGGGCATGATGGTTTAGATGATTCTGAAACTGTAGTCAGAATATCCTTGGAAGATAAGAGAATGAGCGCTATTATTGCTAAGGCCTATGTAGATTTATTAAAGAGATATAATTGCAATATTTCTGCTCTTGTAAGAGATCTTGATATTGGCAGACAGAGTTTATATAATAAACTAAGACAGTATAACATTGATTTAACAAAGTTGAGAAAGGAAATTTAACCAACTACCTAAATGACTTCTGCCTCTTTGCCCGTGCCTTTGAGTCCCCTGGTTTGCAGGCTTCCTTTCTTCTTGAATCTGGAACTATCATGTTCCTATCATATTTTATAAATGCCTTCTTTAACACTTCAGAACTTGTGATTACTAAAAGTGCTTTTGCAATTGCCAGTCTTGCAGCTTGTATCTGCCCTTCTTTTCCTCCTCCTTTTGTTAGAATATAGAAATCATAATTGAGTTCGTCTCCTAATTCTGATTGGTATATCCTTATTGGCTCTAGAAGAGCCAATCTATGAAATAACCCTAATTCTGTGTGAGGAAGATGATTGTAAAATATATTCCCATGCCCCTCTGTTATCTTTAGTTTTACAACTGCTGTCTTTCTTTTTCCAGAGATTGTTTGAAATTTTTTCTTTGTGCTCATATTAAATTTGATAATTCTTTTAGCGTTAATGTTTTTATTTTAAAAATTTTAGGAAAAGATATCATTTTCGCATCTTGATGTTCTTGTGGAATATCATTATAACAAAGCACTCTTTTAAAGGCATTTCTTCCCCTGCCTGTTTTATATTTAAGCATGCCCCTTACTGTTCTTTTCATTATTCTTTCTGGACTTTTGGGAAAATTTGGACCTTTAAGCGCAGAGCCTCCTCTCGCCCTTGCTTCCCTATATTCCCCCAATATACTTTTCTTCCTTCCTGAAATTAATGCATTATTACAATTTACTATACTTACTAGACTTCCCAGCAAGGCCTGTTTTGTAGCATAACTTGCAATTCTTCCTAATGGCGCATTTGCAGCGTCTATAATTATTCTTCCTGTCATGTTAGAACTTTTATCCCTTCTGCTTTAGGATTCTTTTTAATTTCCTCCACTAATTGAACAAACTCTGATTTTGATATCCTTAGCTTTTCTTTAGCTCGCTCCGAGATACCCAAAGCACAAATCTTTATCTTTTTTGTTAAATCTCCTTTATTCAAGACCTTGCCTGGAATGACTATAGTATCTCCAACTTTTGAGTGCTTTTCTATTTCAAATAGATTTAAAGAGGGAAATTTTCTTGTCGGTCCCGAAATTATTTTTGCTATATTGTTCCATTCATGATGTTTTAATGCCAGTTTTATAGTTGCAACTAATTCAGGATTAGTTTTTCTTCTTAATCTTATTTTTAATTTGGTTTTTGATATCATCTTAGTTTTTTACTGCATCAAAATGCGGATAGAGATTTTGTTTAATTATAGTATAATATTCTTTTTTTAATAATTCTATAAGAGTTTTATTACCCCCTCCGTATTTATTATCCTCTTCTATTCTTAATCTTCTTATTTCATTTAACTTTTTAAAAGTTTTCTCTCCCAAAGCCCCATAAACTGCCTTCATTTCCTGAGTAACTCTAGGTAAAAAATTGACTGCATTTACAGTTAAATAATTTATCTTAGGAGCACTTATTCCATCAGATTTTGGATGCAGTAAATTTAAAATTTCAGTTAGATGACTAAGACAATAATAGTGATTAGTTTTATTATTACTTGACCATATATTTGCCCAACAAAGCATAATTCTATTTTCCAACAAAGGTTTGAAGCTAAATTCAGGTCTAACTTTAATATCCTCTCCTTCAATGTTTGCTATTTCTATAGGCTCTGTAAAAATATTAAAGCCTACACCATAATTGGTTTTTAAACCATACCTTTCAAAATCTAATCCTAAAGAACGCATATCTATTAAAAACGGCTCAATTAAAATTGTTCTTAACATTAAAACCGACCCTTGAAGTCTCTCCCAATTTTTATCATCTTTTCCTTTACCCTTAAATCTTTCTTTATTTTTTTCAAAATTAATAATTGCTTGATATTCATCTTCAGTTACATTAAACGCTGTTGCTTCTCTTTCTACTCCAAATTCTTTTGTTGATATAATTTTTTCTATTCTCATGAAAGCAGACAAAGAAACGGATATTTAAAACTATCTATGGAAAAAAATTTTATACTAAAGTGTGTATAAATACTTAATATAAAACCCCTGCATTGAAAGCCAAGAATTTCTCACAGAAAGATTAAAAATTTCTTCTTCTCTTTAAAAATAGGAAAAAACTTAAATACACATCTAGTTTATAAAAAAAGTGGATAAAAAAGAGATTCAGGAGAGAATAATTCAAGAAGAGAATAATTCAAAGGCGACAGAAGAAGAATTCTCAGTTATCTTAAAACTAGTAGCCCCGGGAACAAATCTGAGAAGCGCTTTGGATGGGACCCTAAAGACCCACAATGGAGCGCTAATAGCAATAGAAAATGAGTTTGTCCCATCACTTTTAGACGGTGGTTTCAAATTAAACACAAGATTCACACCGCAAAAATTAATTGAATTAACAAAAATGGATGGCGCGATCGTGCTGTCAAAAGACATGAAAAAGATAAATTATGCCAATGTTCTTCTAACACCAGACAACAAAATCCCAACGCAGGAGACAGGAACAAGGCACAAAGCAGCAGAAAGAACAGCAAAGCAGGCAAATACCCTAGTAATAGCAATATCAGAAAGAAAGCGCGAAATACATTTGTTTTACAAAAACAGAAAATACCCGCTAATCCCAACAGATGAGCTATTAAGAAAAGCAAATGAACACATTCAGCTTCTAGAAAAGCAAAGAGAGCTATTTGATACAAATATAGAAAAATTAAATATCCTCGAACTTAGGAACTATCCAAGCCTGCATCAGGCAATACAAGTTATACAAAAGGGCTATTTAATACAAAAAATAGCAGAAAATCTAAAAAGATATACTATAGAATTAGGAAAAGAAGGCATGTTATTAAAAATAAGATTGAAAGAGCTGGTAAAAGATATAGAGGAAGAAACAGACCTCATAATAAAAGACTATACAATATTTAATTTTAAAAGGTCAAAAATCCTTTTTGACGATTTGCAATATGACGAAATCTTAGATAATGACCATATTCTTAAAGTACTTGGGTATGATAAAGCAACTCCGCACATTCAAACAATAAAGGGCTGGAGAATTCTGAGCAAAACTTCTCTCCACGAATCTGAAATAGCACAAATAATAAGTGAAGCTGGATCTCTTGGAAAATCCTTGCATTCAAGCATAGATTTTTATAGAAAAATTCTCGGAGAAGAAAAAGCATATTTATTAAAAGAAGAGCTAAGTAAAATTAAATTAAATAACGTTATCAGCATAGACTAAATCCTTAACTTTCCCTCATGCCAGTCTTTGATAACCAATAAAGCAGCCCTTCTTTCATCAATAACTCCTCCTCTTAATAAGAATCCTTTTTTTCTGCCTATCTCCTCTAATACCTGTCCGTAGTCTTTATCTTCAATCAAAAACCCATAATAACTTTCTAAAATTGTTTTATTATATTCAACAAGCATCTTAATTATTTCAAAAGCCACTCTTTCTACATTTTGTATTCTTTCTATATTTTTGGCTCCTAAAATACCTAGCATTAACTCGCGATCTTCATAAGGCACAACTCCTGGAGAATCTAGTATGAACAAACTACCTGCTCTTATCCATTGTATTCCTTTGGTCGTGCCTGCGCGCGTACCTACCTTTGCTCTAGCTCTTTTGGCTAATGCGTTAATAATAGCAGATTTTCCAACATTAGGATATCCCACAATTCCTATTTTAGGATTCTTAATCTTCATCCTTTTAGCAAGTATCAACAGCTGCTCTTTCAAATTATTAATACCGATATTTTTCGTTCCAGAAACAAAAAAAGCTTCAGGATATTTGCTTTTAATAAACTGCAAATATCTCGAAGAAACAATATCTATTTTATTAAAAACATAAATTAGTTTCTTATCGTGAAAATTAACTATCCTCTCTAATTCCTTATTCCTTGATAGTTCAGGCATTCTTACATCCAAAATCAACAAAATTATATCTGCATCCTTAACAACTCTCTTAGTTACAGGCCAAAATCCCATCCGAAAAACAAGAGAACAAAGTTTATAAAGCAGTATATTTCGAAGAATCTATGGAAACTCACCAAACATTAGAGAATATCGCGCAAAACTATAACTTCGTAATTTTTGATACATCTATACTAGATGCAACTAAAGCGGAAAGAAAATTAAGAGAAGAATATAGATCTAAATTGCTAAAAACATTAAATGAATATGACAATATTTTCACTATATCTGAAGTAAGGTTGGAGTCAAAAGGATATACAAGTCCTAGATATCTAAAAACAATGTCTAAAAGAAGACTATTGTATTACGATGATATTCTGGCTTACATAAAACCGCTTGCCGAAGGATTAAATATTACGAGAATGTCAAAAGAATACCCTCTAACAGATCTTAGACTTGCAACCCTCACATTAGCTCTATCTTTTCATATAGAAAAAACAGCATTTTTATCTTCGGACAGAGAATTAAATAAGTTCATTTATTTTTTGATTCATAGAATAAAAAATGAGGAGCATCCCAGATTTCCTAAAAAAATAAATCAACTTGATGTTTACTCATTTATACAAAAAAAAGCATCATTTGTCTTAACAGAATGAATAAAATTCAACACAATAGATTTAAAAATATTGCCCATCTAAAAATACAATGAAAAGATCATCAAGGCGCTGGAAAAAGAAGCGGCAAATGAGATGGAAATGGCAGCGTAAATTATTAAAAAAAGAAAAACGCAAGCGCAGACTTCATAGAGAAAGATCTGTGTAAACAAATAGATCTTTTTAGTTACTTATTTATTTTGGTTTCATTTGTGTCTCTTTTTAATATCTAATAAAAGAAAAATATTTAGGATAAGTAAAAATATCATACCTATCGGAGCAATCGATTGAACACTGCCAATATCTTTAAATCCTTCATCTATCCCGTTGTATAAAAGAAAAAGAATATAAGCCACATTTCCAATGACAGCAACATATAGGAGCAAATTGTATATTTCAGAAGATTTTTCCATAGTAGAAACTTAAAGTTAATTTGTTTATATATTTTTGTAATTTATCCATTAAATTATATTGGCCCACAAGGAGTTGAACCTCGGAATACTTTGTGTAAACATCTTCCTATATTACACAAATCTTTATAAAAACTCTCTTCTAAAAACAACAATGCAGGAAACAGATATCTGGACTGAAAAGTACAGGCCTTCTAAATTTGAAGAGGTTGTTGGACAGCAGGAAATTATAAAGAGAGTTAAATCGCTAGTGCAGACATTAAACATTCCCCACTTACTTTTTGCAGGTCCGGCAGGAACTGGAAAGTCAACATTGGCTTTAATAACAGTAAAAGAGCTATTCGGGCAAAGATGGAAAGAGAATTATCTTGAGTTAAACGCGTCGGATGAAAGAGGCATAGATGTAGTAAGACAAAAAGTAAAGGATTTTGCTAGAACAAAAGCAATTGAGAATATTCCGTTTAAAGCAATATTTCTAGATGAAGCAGATGCTTTGACAAAAGAAGCACAGCAAGCTTTAAGGAGAACTATGGAGAATTATAGCAATACATGCAGATTCATTCTAAGTTGCAACTATTCCTCCCAAATAATAGACCCAATTCAATCAAGATGTGTAATCTTTAGATTCAAGCTATTGGAAAAAAAAGATATTGCTACAGTTATTAAAAGAATAGCTGATAAAGAAAATCTTACTATATCAGAAGACGCGTTAGAAACACTTTATGACGGTTCTGAAGGTGATTGCAGACGGGTAATTAATTTACTTCAAACAACAGCATCAATTTCTTTGAATATTAATGCAGAAATGATAAATATGATTTTGTCATCAACAAAACCAAAAGATATCAAAATTGTACTAGATTACGCTCTCGCCGGCGATTTTATTAATGCGAGAGACAAACTGCTCGATGTCATGCTTCGCGAGAGCATATCTGGAACAGATATAATAAAAGCCATACAAAAAGAAATCTGGAATCTCCAAGTTGAACCTGAAATAAAAGTTAAGCTCACGGAAAAGACTGGTGAAACAGAATTTAGAATGACAGAAGGCTCTGATGAATTTGTGCAATTGCAGGCTCTTCTTGCGTCATTTGTTCTTGCAGGACAAGGTAAGGCGATATAAAACTAATAAATTTGCTGGAATCATAATCGATAAAACCTTGAAATAATTTCTATACTAAATCCTCGTATTGCCAAAAACCAAATATGTCAAGAACCACCCACTAAAGTAGGTGGCGTGTCTGGTTCTTGAGCACATAAGATTTGCGTTTGCTTTCTCGCGAACTAAAGTGGGGGAGTTTGCGCAAACAGCAAATCTTGATGTATTAATAACAAAAAAAGAAATATAGCTATAACTACCCAGCCCCATGATTCGAACCATCTTCTTATGGTAAGAGCAATATCCATTATTCTAACCTCAATTTAACTCCAACTAGGATAACTAAAGTTAATAGCATATAAATAACTTCTGCTAAGATAATCTGCTCTAAAGAAAAGACTTTTATCTCAGTCATATAATAACCTTGGCCAAAGCATAAACATCCTCTCTTTCCATAGGAATTAAGTTGCCCTTCAAAATAAATAGTTTTATTATTACTTATCACCAACAAAAAATAGCACAATAAACTATAAATATCTAAAGAATTTTTTAAAAAAATGACAAAAACATTCATAGAAAAATATCGCCCAAAAAAATATTCTGAGATTATAGAACAAGATAAAGCAGTGCAGGAAATAAAATTCTTTTTGCAAAATTTTCCGAGAAAGAAAGCGCTTATATTGCATGGCCCTGCAGGAACAGGTAAAACTTCTCTTGTTCACGCAGCATCAAATGAGAATAACCTAGAAATATTGGAATTAAACGCATCTGATTTAAGAAATAGGCAAAAGCTGGAGGAAATCCTTAAACCAGCCACAGAGCAGTCGAGTCTTTTCAAAAAGAGCAAAATACTTCTTATGGATGAAGTTGATGGTGTAACAGGCACAGATAGGGGAGGAATTCCTGAATTGGTTAAAATAATTCAAACAACAAAATTCCCTATAATAATGACATGCAATGATGTCTGGCAATCAAAGTTGTCGCCAATAAGGGCAAAATCAAAAATCATTGAATTAAAACCGCTTAATATTAATACTATAACTAAAATATTAGCAAAAATCTCAGAAAAAGAAAAACTGGACAAAACACCCCAATTCTTAAAATTAATAGCAATTAAATCACAAGGAGACTTGCGTGCAGCCCTAAATGATCTTCAATCATATTCATCTTCTTCAAATCTGTCAGTTGATATAGAAGAGAAAAGAAACATAGAAGAAAATATATTTAATATTTTAAGAAAGTTGTTCAAAGAAAGAGGCCCTTTCTTAAATCTGTTTGATTCTTCCTCTTTATCATTAGATGAAATATTTCTCTGGATAGAAGAAAATATCCCAAAAGAGTATAAAAACGAAACATTGGTAAAAGCATATTATGCACTGGGAAATGCAGACATCTTCAGAGGGCGAATATACAGAAATCAATATTGGCGATTCTTGCAATATCAAAACATATTTCAAAGCGCAGGCGTTTCATATGCTAAACCAACACCAATATCAGGATTCACAAGCTACGAAAGGCCTAAAAGAGTTCTAAAAATCTGGCTTTATAATCAAAAATCAGAAAAAAAGAAGACAATAGCAAAAAAATACGCTAGACTGGTTCATTGTTCTACAAAAAGAATAATGCATGATTTTAATCTTCTCAGGCCAATCCTAAAAAATCCAAGAGTGCAAAAACAACTAGATTTAAGCGATGAAGAAATTGAATTCTTAAGAAAGTGATGAAAAAAAAGCTAACCCTAATGGCAGGGATATTAGCAGTTGGAACTATAAGGATAACAACAAGCGCTATAAAAAGCAGATATAAAAATTATTTAAACATCCTGATGTTTTTTTCAAGATAGCCTATGATATTTCGCATCAAAAACCTAAAAGAGAAAGCGAAAGAAATAAAGAAGAATCCAATACATTAAATGAATATGGGTAAGTAAGAGAGAAAATGGCAGAAATATCAGAAGAGATGAATTATATTGCAGACTCTCCTGCATGGGCTATATTAAAACAATACGGAGACACAAGACATAAAGTTATAGAAAATAAGGCCTCGCTTTTAAGAGAATATAACTCAAAATTAAAAGAAATTCTTGATAAAGAGCCCAAATAATTTCGGGACTACATATTTAAAAAACAGTAATTGCTTAGCTTTCTAAAGCTCCGACGATAAAAAAGAACTTATTTTTTGCTAATTTCCCCCTTTATAGAAGATAACTACTTTACAAAGCTAAGTAGATGCAAAAAACAGAAAACTATTTAAATAGAAAAAATTTCTATTAAATATGAAAAGAGGACAGACATACTATCAATCTAAACCAAAGGCCTTAAACACAAAGCTTATCATTATAACAATTCTTGTTGTTGTGGTCTTGGTTGCTATATATCTCAGTCTAACTCAGGAAAGTGTTCAATTAGCCCCTGGTACAGCTACAACACTGGGGCTGGAAAATGCGAAGTCAATACTTAAAGCCATAGATGTAGAAAAAGACAAGAAACTTGAGGATTTTCTATGTGGAAAAACCAAATCATACACAGATCCTAAAGGCAATACTTATGGTCCAAAGGAAAGAGATGAATTCTGGAAAGCATTAGCAGCCAATAGTAAAGAACTCCGTATATTACAAAAGGAAATAGGTTGTAGACACAGAATAGGAACATATAAATCTCCTAAACAAGCATCTTCCCCAACAACAACCACTCAAACAAAAACAACCCAAACTCAGCCACAGCCAAGAGCTGCTGCATCAGCCAGCGCTTCAGGAACGCCTAGGTAAAATTTTATTTTAATTTTAGAAAAAACCCGTTGGATATTTAATAAGGTCTAATGAAATTACTTCGATATTCAAACAATATTTCGAAAATATTTGGAAAATAGCTAAAAAATGAATGACCCCGCCCTAAAGGGCGAGGTATCAATTAATAAAAAAATGTCATCACAAATCAATCCAA
>CAYIGH010000016.1:0-22621 GCA_964362915.1 Candidatus Woesearchaeota archaeon
TACTATCACTCTCCAAAATAATTCATGCCCATATAATGAAATTCCAAACTCTTTAATTTCTTTTCCAACATTTAAATCTTTTGACTTTAACATTTTTTTAAATTCTTCTATATTTGTTATTAATGGGCTAATTTTAATGTTATGAGAGTATTGGAGACTTGCACACTCTCTTTCTATTGATTCTCTTAGGTTTTTATCTTTAAAATCGCTTACTATAAACATTAGGTCAATATCAGATTGTTTATTTGCAGTTCCTTTTGCATAGCTTCCAAATAAAACAACAGATAATAATTCAGAGATGTATTTTTCAGCTAGTTTTGATATTAAAGACTCAATAGCCGATTTTATCTTTGGATTTTTACTATATAAGTCCTCTTTTCTTTTAATATCAATTTCCTGAAGTAGATGTCTTGTTTTTGTATTTTCCAAATTTAATTTACATTGTTTGGAATTGCCTATTTTTAATACTTTTATTATTTCTTCTTTTTCCATTTCACTTATATGATTATATGCAGGAGCATATCCTATTTTCAGTAATTTAGAGACCTGAGATATAGTTAACCCTAAATCCATGTTCTTCCTCATTAATCCTATAATTTTAAGTAAGGTTTCTTGTCTCATTTTAATTATCTATTTAATAGATAGTATTATCTATTTTAGTATATAAACCTTTCTAGGTTAAAAATCAAAAATGTCTATTCACTCCTTCTCCCTCTTAGTCAAATCACTAATATTATTTTTCTCAGCTTTTTTGGTGCGTAAATGTATCAATCACCTAATAAATTCAAAACAGTTGTTCTATCTCACAGAAGAATGTCAGGACAAACATTGGCAAAAGATAGAAACACCAAAGTTTGTTGACTTGCCACAAAGGAAAATTGTTGATTTTTAATCGGCCTCAGACGCAGGGGTTTTAACCCCCAGTAGTTTACACATAGCTCAAGCAGTAGCAACATATTTATACTAATTCTTACCTCTAATTTAATGAGATATATTGCAAAAGTAAAGAAAGCATTTTATATTCCTATAGCTGTTGCTGGCTTGGCTCTTCCCCAATACTCTTATTCCCAGACTGTTTACAACCCCCAAACTAAACAGCAAAATACTATAGTCAATGAAAAAAAAGATAATCTGGAAAATATAATCGCTTCATCTGGAAAAATAGAATCGCAAATCTTTTTAGAGTTAAAAGCAAAAGATTACACAGGTGTAATTGTCAATCTTCATGATGATTATTTCTCATTTGATGATATGCAATATTCAAAAGCACTTATCAAAGAAAAGCAAGACTCTATTCTTTCAACACTTTCTGATTCTGACTTCAAGCTAAAATTTCAATATAAAACAATTCCTGCTTTCGCAGGAGAGATAAGCAAGCAGGGGCTTGAAAAACTAACTAAAAACAATGAGGTTGAATACATACAATTTGACAACATTATGTCTTTAAATCTTACAGAAAGCGTTCCTTTGATTAAGGCGGATTTAGTTCATGCAACTGAAACAAACTCAAGAAGAATAACAGGCAAGAATCAAGTAATAGCAATAATTGATACAGGAGTTGACTACACTCATCCTGACTTAGGCGGATGTTTTGGCCCTGATTGTAAGGTTATTGCTGGCTATGATTTTATCAATAATGACGAAGACCCTATGGATGACTCCCAAGGCAGTCATGGAACTATGGTGGCAGGCATTGCAGCAGCAAACGGGCAAATGAAAGGCGTTGCGCCAGATGCGAAATTAGTTTCCTTAAAAGTGTGCAATGAGGGATGTTTAGATTCAAACATAACTGCAGGTATTGATTGGTGTATTGATAGAAAAGAAGAATTAGGAATATCTATACTAAACTTAAGCATTGGCGGAGGAAGATTTAATGAAACAGATTGTCCTATTGATATAGATTATGCTATTAATAAAGCATATTCTGCAGGATTAATTCTTGTTTTTAGTTCAGGAAATGAGGGCTATAATAATGGTATAGCATATCCTGCTTGCAATAAAAAAACAATATCAGTAGGAGCAACCTATGATGCTCATACAAATTTCGTTTATGGAAGAAATTGGGAATTAGAAGATTCAAAAGAATGTATTAATAAAGACTGCTCTTCAGACTGTCCGCTTACTCCAACTCTTGCAGATAAAGTCTGGTGCCGAACAAGTAGTGGATCTAATCTTGATTTAATGGCTCCAGGAAACGAAATTACATCAACAATAAGAACAGGGCTTTTTAGTGAGATTTACAGCTCTGGTGGAGGAACATCATTTGCAGCGCCTCATGTGTCAGGCACAATCGCACTAATGAAACAAGCAAATCCTACTCTTGATTTTAATGATAGTTTAGAAATATTAAAAACAACAGGAACTCCAGTTACAGATACAAAAAACAATCTTGAATTTCCAAGAATTAATGCTTATGATGCTGTTTTTTGTGCATTAGAGGGAGAAAAACTAGAAAACAGAATACTCTGTCCGAAAAGATTCGTCAGGGGAGATGCAAATAATGATAAAGCATTGGACATTTCAGACCCAATCAAAACTTTATTTTATCTATATGCAGGCACAACAATAACCTGCCTTGATGCAGCTGACTCTAATGATGACGGAATAATAAATATCACTGACCCTGTCTTCTCACTAAATCACTTATTTAAAGATGGAGTTTCAATACCTGCTCCTTATTCTGAAGAAGGATTTGATTATAACACACCTGATTCGCTTAAATGCTTGGACTAAACAACTAGTATCAAAAACCATTTGCTAAACCAACCACTAATTTCCTTAACAAACCATCCAGCTAATCTCTTATAAAATGGTTTGTAATCTTCATCTGGAGAGAAACCAACTTGACTTGCTGATGCTGAGCCACTTGGCAAAGGTTCTGTAGGATTATTCTGGCAGGTTCCACCTATACACTGCAATCCACTACCACACTCAGCATCACAATCACATGAAGTTCCTACAGCACAACTCAAATCATCTCCATTGCATCCCGCAGGATTATTATTACAAGTAGGCAATGTTATCCCTGACTGAATAGAACTAACACATCTTCCGTTATATTGCATAAGTTCAGGACAGCATGTATCTGAATCAGGCGAATAACTTCCTTCAGTTGCACAACCGTTTTGGCAGGTATAAGACCCAGAGCTTGTTCCCCAGCAATAACCACTATTACATTCATCAAGACAGTCGCATCTTGTTCCTGCGCTGCAATCTAAAATAGTATCACAAATTGGTGCAGGATTAGCATTACAACTAATAGAAGAAGGCGGAGGACTTTGGCAGGTTCCACCTATACACTGCAATCCACTACCACACTCAGCATCACAATCACATGAAGTTCCTACAGCACAACTCAAATCATCTCCATCACATCCTAGAGGATTATTTGAACAGCTTGCAGGCGGCGATTGACAAATTCCGCTTATACACTGTAATCTACTAAAACACTCCTCATTACAATCGCATCTTGTTCCTGAACTGCAACCTAAAGCATCATCACATGATTCTGCTGGATTATTAAAACAAGTTGCTGAAGAAGCTGGAACAGTACATTTTTTATTAACATAAGTAAGGCCAGGGCAACAATCATCATAAGAACCTCCAGAATAATAACTTCCTTCAGGAGCGCAACTTGATTGGCATGTATAAACTTCATAACTTGTTCCCCAGCAATAAGAGCCCTCGATGCATTCTGATCTTGCATTACATTTTGAGCCAAGAGGGCAAGATAATGATTCATCAATGCCTGGAAGATTATTATCACAGGTTGCTGAAGGAGTTACAACACATTTGCCTCCTGAAAGAGAAAGAGGATGACAACAATCTTCCCAGCTAGAAGCATAACTTCCTTCAGGTACGCAGCTATCACTCTCTTGGCAGGTATAAATCCCTAGACTTGTTCCCCAGCACGAATTGCTGGCACATTCTGCCCCAGATTCGCATCTTTCTCCAACAGCACAATCTAATTCTGCATTAAGTCCTGAAGGATTATTATCACAAGTTATTTCAGATTCTAAAGCAATACATTCTTCATCAAAACACAATAAACCGCTAGCGCATTCTTGAGGACAATCACATTCTTGGCCTAATTCACAACTTAATCGCTTAGTACAATCAGGTGCAGGATTATTATCACAAGTTATAGCAGACAAGCCCAAAGTATCGTCAGCAGAAAAATCAGGCTCATCGTCTCTTGATAAATCAGGAGAGAATCCTTCATCTCTCTCAATAAGCCGCACATTATCTTGGTCGTCTTCGCCAGTGTCAGGAGAAGTAGGAATAAGGTCTTTATTGGCATATTGCCTGCCTTGTTCAAGCAAATAATTAATGAGACTCCTGCTGTCCAAGGCATTTATTTCTCCGTCATTATTAAAATCAGCGTTCGTTTTACAATTTAATATGCCTCCATCTAAATGTCCCTTGACATGCAAAACATCAAAATTGTCTACTTTGCCGTCGCCATTAGCATCCCCTTTAGTATCAGAGCACTTGGAATCAGAAAGAATAAATATGTAAACAAATAACAAAATAATAAAAACCCACATAACACTTAAAAAAATAGAAAAACGCCATTTGCCAGTGCCTCTTTCAAATTCCATATCTAATAAAATAATACTATTTTAAATACTTTCCTAATCTGTTAAGGAAGTGAGAGTTATTTTAATTAAAAAATTAATGTTTCTTAATCTTTTGCTTTCTTGGTTTGTTCCAAACTTATTAGAGGGATATTCAAAAAGCAAATAGTCAAGGTGGGCGATAAAGAAGCTTTATTTAAGTCAATAAAAAAATGGTTGGTAGAGCCAATCCCTAAATTATCTGAAAAAGATATTAAACTAATAGAGAAATGGAGAAGATATACTGAGAGTAGCCCCCGGCTCCATATTAAATTCTATCAGAAGATAATAGATACACTTTAAATCCTTTTAACTTAACAATGCACTAATCTTATTTAGCAAAAATACAATAATCAATCAAAAATCTTAGAAAACCAGCCAGTAATAAAACCTGTAATTCTTTGAAAAATATTCTTGCTATTTCCACTAAAATCTAATGGGCTGGCTGAAGGAGAAGCAGAAGAACTTGGAATAGAACTAGAGCTAGGAGAGCTATCTGAACTAGGACTGGCTGAAGATGATGGGCGAATAGTAGAAGAAGGAGATTGCCTTTCGCTAGGGATAGAAGAACCCCTTGGCTTGGCAGGACCTAATAAATAATTACTAAGTGCTTTACTATCTTTTCTATCAAATCTTCCATCTCTGTTAAAATCTGCATTATCTTCACAAATTATTTCCTTAATGCCGTCTAGATGTCTATCCATATAAGCCAAATCAAAACTGTCAACTTTTCCATTGCCATCTACATCTCCCAAAAGATCTTCGCACAAATCAAGCGAGGCTACAGTTTCTCCCTTTTTATTTTCTATTTCAATAGACTTGGCATCTTTAATAATTGGAACTTTCAAATAAGAATTAACAACTCCTTTCTCATAAATATCTCCTTCAATTTTATCTCTTTCTTCACCTGTAGGGACATCTGTAAAAACTGTCGCAGAATTGTCAAAGGTCTCACCGCTTATCTCTTCATCTCCTTCAACATGAATGTCTGTAAATATAGAATCAGGGTTAAAATTCCCTACTTTAATTTCACTGCCGTCCTCTAAAACAAAGCCAGCAGAAAATTCTCCGCTGCCGCTATCTCCAAAACATCCTTTTTCAATCTCTTTTCCTTCTATGTCAACATTTCCATTAGCGCGGCCGACCTCAACTAAATAATAATCCTGACTAGCACAGTCTATTTCTTCATAGAATGCAGCTCCTGTAATTGCTGCATTAGATTTTTTCCCTATTAAATTATCAATTTTATTAGTAATAACCCATTCGTTAAAATTGCCATATTTATCTGATCTTAATGTTCGCATTACGCCGTTTTCAATAGACCTGCTATATTCTGCTAGTGAACATCCTAAGAAGCAGCCCTCATTTTTTCCATTGAAGTCTTTGCAATCCTCTACACAATTTCCTCCGGAGTTTCTAGGAATTTTAGCTGGCACATATTCCTCAGCTAAATTAACAAATGAGTGCCCAAACTCGTGTATTAAAACACTTTTAGGATGTTTAGTATTAAGACTCATGACATTCAAATAACTAGAGCTTCTTATTTCTTCAGATTCGTCATTATTAATTACAATAACATAATCATTTGGACATGAGCCTGCTTTCTTTACTAACTCTTTAGAATAACAGAATAAAGCAATATCTTTATAAAGCTCGCATAAAGGATAATAATCCCCTATGTAATAAAAATTCAATTTATCAGAATATCTATTAAAAGGACTTGTGATCAAAAAATAATTCATATAATCTTCTGCTATATATCTCTTATCTGCAAAAATAACAATATCAATTCCTTCGCTATTTCTCTGTAAAACATCGCAATCAGCTAAATCCTGTTCAGAAAAACTAAGCTTATTCTTATTGATATAAACAGAGATAGCTATGATAGTTAAAATGCTCAAAACGAAGAAAATCATTGCATAGATGGCTTTTCCCATACAATTTTAAAGATAAACAACTTAAATATATTGCGGAAAATGCAATGGAATATAATAATGCTTAAATAAGCATAGAATTTAAAAATGTGATGAAAAAAGAGAGCGTGAGAAAATTATTTTTGATTTTATCAATATTTCTTCTTCCAAATGCAATAGCAATAAATAGTGCGGATTTTGCAATCTACACAGGTTCAGGAACATGGGAGCATAGTATAACCGCATTTGAAAAATTCTTGGAATGGAAAAATCTTACATTTGAAGAAATAAACGCATGGGATATAAATCATAATGATTTACGCTCATACTATAAAGGCATCTTTTTTCCTGGAGGATGGGCATATAATTATAAAAAATCAATTCACAATAGTGGAAATCAAAACATAAGAGATTTCATAAATTCTGGAGGGGCATATATTGGTATGAGCGCTGGAGCATATTATGCCTGTGATAATGTTCGATGGGAGAATCAAGATTATCCCTACTATCTAAATTTGTTCCATGGAGATTGCATAGGACCGATAGAAGAAATTGCTCCCTGGCCGAATTATGTTATGACAACAATGTCAATAAATAAAAATCATGAAGCAAATATTTATGAATCAGAAACAGAAGATATACTATATTATGGAGAGCCGTATTTTATTCCGTATCAAAATCAAGAAATGCAGGTTCTAGCAAGATGGAGTGTTCCATCTAATTTAATATTAGACAAAACTCCGGGAATTATCAGCTTTAATTATGGGCAAGGAAGAGTTCTATTAGTTGGGCCTCATCCAGAGATAGAAGAAGATTCTGACAGAGATGGAAACAATTTCGCAGACGAATTAAACGACAATGGTTCAGATTGGCCATTTCTGTGGACAGCATTAGACTGGCTCCTGCAAAAACCTATTTCACAGCCTCCTGAACTGCCTGCAGGAAATCAGCAAGTTGTTAATGACACAATTGCTCCAATAATTCATTCATTCTCAGATTCCCCAGATCCTCTAACTGCAGGAACATTATTAACAATAAAAGCAAATGTAACTGACGACGTAGCAATAAGTTCTGTAAGAGTTAATATTCTAGATATTTTTTATCTAATGTCTTTTGAGCAAGGCACAGCAGGAACAATTTTTTATGATAATTTTGAATCAGGGTCTCTTTCTGGCTGGACAACAACAGCAGTTTCAGGAGGACAAAAATGGATAGCATCAACAACAAATCCATTTCAAGGAACATGGCATGCGCAATCTCAGCCCCGCTCAACTAGTGAGCCTGCTAGTGTTTTAGAAAGAATAATTCCTACAATAAACTATAATGGTATAACAATAAAGTATGCAAGAAAACTAGTTGGTTTGGATGTGGGCGATGAATTCAAGGCAAAATGGTTTGACGGCTCTTCTTGGAATATTTTAGAGCAAACAGGAAGCAAGTCTGCAAATGATGCATCATACGTAATAAAATCATTCTCTCTTCCTTCAATAGCAAATAATAATGCAAACTTTAAGATAAGGTTTGAATGCACTGCAGGGGCAGTATCTGAATACTGTAGAATAGACAATGTAAATATCTCTGCCTCAAGCTCGCCAACTGGATTTTACACATACAAATTTAATACATCTAATCTAACAAATGACACTTATGCCTATACAATCTATGTAAATGACACATCAGGCAATCAGCCAATTCCACAAGGCGGAGATTTTACGATTTTATAATATCAAAATTTATATGATTATCAATATGCTGAACGCATAAAAGAGATAATTTTAATTAATCATAAAATCATAGGAAAAATCCAAAATAAGAAAAAAATACTAAAAATAACAAAAGGAGAAAGATTAAGTCTTGAAGTTATAGGAAAAAAATATGAGAAAAGATTGCAGGAGATGAAAGAAGAGCTGCCTGTTTTGGGGAGAGATTGAAAAGGTTTAAAGATTGAAAAACCTGAACTCCTCATCGAAAGTTTTATATATATTAGCTGTATAATTATATAAGATTACTGTATAAATTAAAAACATAAAATGATAACAAATAATGAAAAAAAATCTTGAAATTTTTATTAGCTCATTTTAATAGCGATTATTCTATTAATGAAATTGCAAAAAAATGCGGTTTAGCGCCAAACGGAGCTTATGAGATATTAAAGAAATTTGAAGAAAAAGAAATATTATTACCCAAAAAAATAGCTAATTCTAAATCATATAAAATTAATTTTAATAGCATAGAAACAAATAAGCTATTGGAGCTTGTATTAATACCAGACTATAGAGAATCTAAAATAAAATATAGGTATAATGATTTAAAGCCTTTAGAAAATATGACTAAGCTTTGCATAATCTTTGGTTCGTATATAACAAAAAAAGAAAAGCCAAATGATATTGATATTTTGTTTGTCATAAAAAAATCAGATTATAAAAAGTATTCAGAGGTTTTGGAAAAAACAAAGAGAATTTTTCCCTTGAAGCTACATGATGTTATTCAAACAAAAGAAGACCTAACTAAAAATATAAAAAAAGAAGAAAAATTAATCATGGAAGCAATGTCTGAAGGAATAGTCCTATGGGGGCATGAATCTTTTATCGAGGTAATAAAAAATGCAGCTAAAAAATAAACTTGATAAATGTTTTAAAGAAGGTGAAAAGGGAGGAGAACGTCATAAAGGGCTAAAAAAAATAGAATTAGATGAAGGTCTGATTGATGAACATTTAAAAAAAGCAGGACATAATTTAAATGCAGTTACAGAATTTAAAAATATTAGATATTCTGATTGGTCGGCAAGTGCTGCTTTTTATGCTCTTTATCATTGCCTATTAGCCTCGCTTATTAAATTTGGATATCAATCAAGAAATCAAACCTGTACATTTGCTTTTATTGAAGATTTAATTAACCAAGGAAAAATTTCTTTAAAATTAGAGGAGTTAAAAGAAATTTTTGACAAAGATGTTACAGAAAACTTAGCTCATAGTGAAAAAATATTAGATATACGAGAAAATATGCAATATTCATTTAAAACATCAATGGAAGAAGAGTTTGATAAATTACTTGAAAGGACAAAATTATTATTTGATAAAATAAGAAGAGAAATAGAAAATAAGAAGAGAAATAGAAAAAACAGAAAAATCAAGGCAAAGGGCATAACAATAAAATACAAGCACGTGCAAAATATAAGGCAAATTGCAAGAATAAACGAAAAAATACTGGAGGAAATTAAGTAAAAATGTTTATAAGTTAAAAGAGGCTAATATTAAAATGCAAAGAAAGACGGTGAAAAAGGCATTATTATTATTTATTGTAATAATGGCAATTCAGTTAGTAAATGCTGCCACGATTTTTTCAGATACATTTGAAGATGGAAGCATTTCAGATTGGATAACCACTGGTGGCGCTGGAAACTGGCATACTAACAACACTGGACCAATAGACCCCCCAATAGGCAGTTGGCATATTATTTCAACAAGCGGAAACAATAATCCTGTATATGCTGAAAGAAGTATAAGCACTAACAGTTACCAGAATATAGTTTTTAGTTTTTATTACAAACCAGATACAAACGATTTAGATTGTGCAGACGGAGACTTTTTAAGGGGCGAATGGTTTGATGGCTCTTCATGGAGTATTCTTCTTGATATTTGCGGAAATGTGCCTACAAGTTATACACTAAGTACCAATAATTTAAACTCTGCTGCGAACAATAATCCTAACTTTAAGATAAGATTTGGATGCAGGGGAGGAGCGGGAACAGAGGGGTGTGCAATAGATAATGTCAGCATAGACGGATCTTTAATCTCTGACTCAACACCTCCAATAGTAACAATAAACTTCCCAATAAATAATGCATTTTATAAATCAATATTAAACTTTAACGTTTCTCTAAATGAAAACGGCTCTGTGATATATTCTCTAAATGGAGGAATAAACAATAAATCCATGACAGGAAATGAGAAATCCCAATTTGGCCTAAACTTTAATGCTACAAATAATTCAATAACAGATGGCATTTACACTTTTCAAGTTTATGCTAATGATACAAATGGGAATAAAAACTATACAACTACAGCACAGTTTACCTATGATACAACAAATCCTGCCTTAAGGATAATTCATCCGCAAAACACAACTTATACAACAACTTCTCTGCAAATAAATTTCACAATCTCTGATACAAACCTTCAAAGCTGTTGGTACACTGATAACAATGGGCAGACAAACACAACTTTAACAAACTGCCAAAACACTTCTTATACAGCATCGCAGGGCTCAACGACTCTAAGAATATATGCAAATGATTCAGCAGGAAATATAAATAACAGCGAACAAGTAACATTTTTCGTAGATAGTATAATGCCTTTAATCTCATTTAGTTCTCTAACACAAGCAAATAATTCAATTATCTCTTACAATTCAATCTTTATTAACACAACAATAACTGAAACCAACTTTGCAAACATAACATTCTCTCTTCACAATACAACATCGTTAGTAAATATAACAACATATTTAACACAAACATTGTCAATTAATTTCACATCTCTTCCAGATGGAACATATTTCTATAATGTAACAATAAAAGACATTCTAAACAAGCAAAATACAACAGAAACTAGAACTATAACAATAGATACAACAGCCCCTGCATTAAATATTACACATCCTTTAAACATATCATATAGCTCTATTCAGATAGCTATTAATTACACTGTATCAGACACGAATTTACAATCTTGCTGGTATACAACAAATAACGGAGTAACAAACACATCAATTTCATGCGGACAAAATATCACAGGCCTTTCTTCTCAGCAAGGAAGCTCAATATGGAGAATATATTCTAATGACTCTGCGGGGAATATTAATTCTTCTTCTGTAACATTTTTCGTAGATTCAATAAGTCCATCGCTGTCAATTTCTTATCCTACAGAAGGCTCAACTTTTGGTACAAACATAAGCCTACAGTTAAATTTCACAGTTTCAGACACGAATTTACAATCTTGCTGGTATCATATAGATTCAACAAATAACATAACAATACCTAATTGTGCAAACACAACATTCAACACAACGTCAGGCACTCATACATTATATTTATATGCAAATGATACATTAAATAATAAGGCTTTACAAACAGTGAATTTCACAGTTTCAATAGGAGCGCCGAGTATATCCATATCTTCTCCATCAGCAGGGACATATCTAAATACAAATAATGTGCAATTTACTTATACAGCAACTGATGTAGATTTACAGGCATGTGAATTATGGGGGGACTTTACAGGCACATTTGCAAAAAATCAGACAAACACTACACTTCAATCAGGTCAAACAAGCTCTTTTTCTTTATCCCTATTAGAAAGCTCATATCAATGGAATATTAGATGTAATGATGCTCTGGGAAATAACGCAGCAAGCGGAAATCGAACATTTATTATAGATACAACATTTCCTACAATTTCTTTGACAGAACCAACAGGCACAAAAACCTCTAGAAATGACATTCCAGTTACATTCACGACCTCTGATACTAATCTTCAAAGCTGTTGGTATAATCTCTATACAGGCTCTAGCTTAGAAATATCTAACACAACAATCAGCTGTTCACAAACAGCATACTTCAATGTAACATTCGATGCAGTGTTTATATTAAATTTCTACGCAAATGATTCAGCAGGAAATACAAATAGCTCTAGTTCAACTTTCACAGTTGATACATCCACTCCGCCTTCTCCTGGTGGTGGAAGCTCTGGCGGAAGTTCAGGCGGCGGTGGAGGAATAGCTCCAACAAAATCAACACAAAACCAAACCAAACCACTAGCAGTGAGCATAAAAGAGCTAGAAACAATTACAATAAAAAGAGGAACAAATACATCTCTAGAAATAGAAGTGACAAATAATGATAAAAGATTTATTAATAACTGCAGATTAAGAATAGTCTCTATTTTGCAGCAATTCATCAAAAATGAACAAGCAAAAGGCCTTAGTCCTGGAGAAAGATTTAAATTTATCTTAGAAATAAATATTCCAAATAATGCAGAAATAGGGAGATTCAATGCAGACCTTACTATTCAATGTGACGAAGGGGAAAAATCAACTCCATTAGAGTTGCTAATATATAGAAATAGCTTTGAAGCCACGCTTGTAAATTATGAGAGAGAAGCAGATAAATTAAGAATTATTTATATATTGGAAGAATTCGCACAAAAAAACCATGAAATCCTATTGCAATATGAGTTATTTGACGCAAAACAGCTTCTTGTTTCTAAGGGAGAGGAGAAAATAAAGCTCAATGCAGGAGAGCGCAGAGAAAATACGCTAAACATAGAAATGCCAAAAGGCATAGTTGGGGAATTTGACCTTAAAATAATATTGACTGATGATACTGCTACCAATGAATTAAAAGAAAAACTGGATTTAACAGGCAAACTTACAGGGTTTACAGTCTCAGATGAAAACAGAAGAACACTTTCTATATTCGGCATAATATTAACATCAGGGATTATACTTTTCTTTCTTTCAAGATTTTTATATAATTCTTATCAAAGCCATAAAGCTAAAAAAATAAGGCCAAACATAGAAGAAAAATTTGGAAGAAGACTAATAAAGTTAGATATAGGCCATCATAAATAAATTCTAAGGGGCAAATAATTGTTCTAGAACGAATAAATATTTATAAAGATTCTAAAGTTCGTTATAAAAGATGAAGATTCATATGTTCAAAGTGATATCAGAGCAATTACGCAGCTCGACAAAATAAGCTGCAAGGTGATTGTCTATTGAGCCCAAAAATATTGTTGAATATATCTCATAAAATACAGAAAAATTTAAATACTACAGTATACACGGGTGGGTATACACTATAAAGGATAACTGAAAATGACAGACATATTTGACGCAATGATATTATGCAAGAATTGCAATAAAGAGATGACACAGGGATTTGTTGAAAGAGACGGAGCAGAGCTTAGGGCAGTTAAATGCAAAGAATGTGGAGATGTGATTATACATCCAGCTGACTTAAATTGCTTGGAGCAATTTAAAGACCTGAAAGGAAAAACTTATAATGTTAAATTAAGAGTTGTAGGAAACAGCCACGCTATAAGCATTCCAAAAGAAATAGTCGATTTTATGAATGAAATGCATAGAAGTGCGAGGAAAGATATGGATGACATGGTTAGATTATGCTTTGAAGATTTTAGAACATTAAATGTAATATTTGGAGATATGGAAGATGAAAAAGAATGATGAGATAAAATTAAAAGTTGTAGAGGCGCTGCAGGATGATGTATATAAAGGAGTTGCCAGAATAGACCCTAATCTAATGCGATTAATGGGGTTAAATAGAGGCGATTTAATATCAATTGCAGGAGGAAGAGAAACAGTTGCTATTGTTGATAGGGCATATCCTGCAGATGTTGGAGAAAGAATAATTAGGATAGATGGCTTAATAAGAAAAAATGCAAAGACAAGCGTTAGTGAGCAGGTTAGGGTAAAAAAAATAATTGCCCAGCCTGCTAAAAAGATTTCTATTGCTCCTGCACAAAAAGGCGTAATGATTCATGCAGACCCTGAAATATTTAAAAATGGTTTGTTAGGAAGAGTTGTTATGAAAGGAGATGTAGTTGCACTTGGTGGAGTGCAAAGAAGAAGGGATCTTATGAGCGAAGGTTTTCCAGATATATTTGGGGACTTACAGGACTTCTTTGGAGGAAGCTTTGGATTTGCAGGATTCCAGCAGATGAGATTTTTAGTTGTTTCTACAGCTCCAACTAACCAGCCTTGTATCATAAACGAATATACTGAAGTTATACTAAATCCTAAAGCAGTAGAAACAACAGAAGAAATTCTACCAGAGGTAACATATGAAGATATTGGAGGATTGCAGGAAGAAGTTAAAAAAATCAGAGAAATGGTTGAATTGCCTTTAAAACATCCAGAGATATTTGATAAACTAGGAATTGAGCCCCCAAAAGGAGTTATATTGCATGGGCCGCCGGGAACAGGAAAAACTCTTCTGGCGAAAGCAGTTGCTAATGAATCAGAAGCTCATTTTATTTTGCTTAATGGCCCGGAAGTAATGTCTAAATACTATGGTGAAAGCGAAAAGAGAATTAGAGATATCTTTGAAGATGCAGAAAAGAATGCTCCCAGCATTGTATTCATAGATGAAATAGATGCAATTGCCCCGAAAAGAGAAGATGTTCAAGGTGAAGTTGAAAGAAGAGTTGTCTCGCAATTACTAACAATGATGGACGGGCTGAAATCCAGGGGGAGAGTTGTTGTTATAGCAGCAACTAACAGAGTTAATTCTATTGATCCTGCATTAAGAAGGCCTGGAAGATTTGACAGAGAAGTAAACATTTCAGTTCCTGATAAAGAAGGAAGACTAAATATCTTAAAAATTCATACTAGGAATATGCCTTTAGAAAAAAATGTTAATCTTGAGGTTTTAGCTGCCAAGACACATGGTTTTGTCGGGGCAGATTTAAGCGCTTTAACAAAAGAAGCTGCGATGAATGTTCTAAGAAAAGTCCTGCCAGAGTTAAAAATGAACGACGATGAACCAATTCCGCCAGAAGTTTTGGATAAAATTATAATCAGGGCAGAAGATTTCGAAGACTCGCTTAGAGTAGTACACCCTAGTGCAATGAGAGAAGTTTTAGTAGAAACTCCTAACATAACATGGAATGACATAGGAGGATTAGAACAGACAAAGCAGTCATTGAAGGAAGCAGTTGAATGGCCGATAAAACATCCTAAAAGCTTTAAGAATTTGGGAATAAGGCCACCAAGAGGCATATTATTATACGGTCCGCCGGGAACAGGAAAAACTCTTCTGGCGAAAGCAGTTGCTAAAGAATCCGAAGCGAATTTTATACAAGTCAAAGGACCCAGCTTATTGAGTATGTGGGTTGGGAAAAGTTTGCCTTATAATGAGGAGCTTATCGTAAAAGATAAGGGAATTATTAAAAGAATGAAGATAGGAGATATTGTAGAGAATAAACTGGATGTTCAGGTTTTAGCATTTGACAGAGATAAAAGAATTCGCTTTACTAAAATAGGGGATTACATTAAACATAAGTTGGATGGTAAATTAATGGAAGTAACTACAAGGACTGGAAGGAAAATAAAAGTTACTGATTATCATTCTCTCTTTTCTTTTATAGATGGAAAACTTGTTGATGTTCCTACAGACCAGCTTATTCCTAATGAAAGTTATATTGCTATTCCGAAAAATCTTAATCTTCCAAGGGAAGAAATAGAAGAGATTAATTTATATGAGCATTTCAAAAAAGATGAAGAAATTTTTGTTAGTAATATAAAGGAATATCTTATTAAGGCCAGGAAAATTTTGGGTTTGGGAAAGACAACGAATATTCTAACTGTTTCAAAGAAATATTTCTCTGATATTATTTCTAGAAATCTTCCAGTTATGATACTTAAATTTGATAATTTGATAAACGAAGCAGGTCTTTCTCTTGATTTCAATAAAATAAATATTAAGGTTAAAGGCAGCAAACATAATTATCCCGCTATTTTTAAGATTACACCTGAACTATGGAGATTTATAGGAGTTTGGATAGCAGAGGGGGACTTTAATAGCGATACTATTAGAATTCACAATCAAAATATTGAAATCAGAGAAGATATTAAGAAAATTTGTAGTGATTATGGATTTGTATTATCTGAAATGAAAAGCTGTCTAACTGTTAATTCCTGCTTTTTGCAGAAGATATTTAATAATGTATTTGGCCTTAAGACAGGAGCTAAGAATAAAAGACTGCCTGTTCTATCTTTTGTTTTAGATAAAGAAAGCAAGGCCAACTTGTTGAAAGGATATTTCAGTGGAGATGGTTCAATATATCCTGCGGAAAGAGGCAAATTTAAAATAGAAGCGTCCAGTATTAGCAAGGATTTGGCTAATGATTTGCTTTATCTTCTTTTAGATTTTGGAATAGTCGCAAGCTGCTATACTAAAGAAAATTCTTACAATAAAGTTTATAGAATTAGTATTTTAGGTGTTAAAAACTTTGAGAGATTTAGAGATATAGGATTTATAGACCAGAAAAGAAACAGCTTCATACTTAAATATATTGAGTCTAGAAAATGGGCGAGATCTGATCTTATACCTTTATCTGGAGACTTGTATGAATTAGCTGCAAATTCGCAGAATGTTTACAGCACCAATAATTCTATAGGAAAAGAAGCTCTTAGAAACATTCTTATTTTAGTAGATAAAGATAAGACTAAATATAAGGAATACTGGGATTTGGTCGAAGGCGATATTTATCTCGATTTAGTTAAAGAAATAAAAATAATACAAAATGAAGAATATGTTTATGATATTTCAGTTCCTATGGATCAGAACTTTATAGGCGGTTTTGGAGGAATTATAGCCCATAATAGTGAAGAAGGGGTCAGGAAAATATTTGAGAGAGCCAGACAAGTTGCTCCCTGCGTTATCTTCTTCGATGAGATAGACGCCTTAGCAGGAAAAAGAGGATATGACAATGGCACAAGAGTAACAGAAAGAGTGCTAAACCAGCTACTTGCTGAAATGGATGGCTTGGAAGAAATTAAAGATATTACAGTTATAGCTGCCACGAATAGGCCAGATATGTTAGACCCGGCATTATTAAGATCTGGAAGATTTGACCGCATAATTTTAGTTGACATTCCTGATGATATGAGCAGAGAAAAGATATTTGCAGTTCACACTAAAAATATGCCTTTAGGAGAAGATGTTAATATTAAACAACTTGTAAAAATAACAGAGGGCTTTGTTGGAGCAGATATAGAAGGTCTAATTCGCGAGGCGGCGATGAATGCGCTGAGAAGGGATATAAAAACAAAAACAGTAATGAGGCAGGACTTTGAAGATTCATTTAAAAGAGTAAAACCCTCTGTATCAGCAGATACAGCTAAAAGATACAAAAAACTTGAAGAATATTATCTAAAAAGTGCGAAAGCAGGTATGGAAGTAGTACCTATTTATACAGGATAATTAGAATTCTTTAAACCAATCAGATAATTTTATAAAGCAAATAGCTAATTTTAATTGAATGGCCTCGTAGCTCAGCCTGGATTAGAGCACTTGCCTTCTAAGCAAGGGGTCGCAGGTTCAAATCCTGTCGGGGCCATTGATGTTCTTTTCTTTTCCTAAATCAAATTGTTCTCTTTTACAGCACATAAATAGTTTTAAATAAATAATTAATCATCTTAATACGTGCGCGGGTGGCACAGTGGTTACTGCGGTCGGCTGCAGCCCGACTTTTCCTGGGTTCGATTCCCAGCCCGCGCTTATTAAAAAATTAGAAAATAGCTATAAACAATGAATAAAATAATAAAACTTCCATATTTTCATCAGAGAACAGATCACACATGCGGCCCTGCTTGTCTAAAAATGATTTTTGCGTTTTTTGGATTAAAACTTTCTGAAAAGAAGATTGTGGAACTAACAAAAACAAATTTTGCTGGAACGAACCATGCCCCTATTATTAAAACTGCAAGAAAAGAAGGATTTTACTGCTATGTCCATGACAACTCAACTATTAATCAAATAAAACACTTCATAGAGCTAGATCTTCCAATTATAATAAACTATATAGAACCTTCAGATAATGAAGGGCATTATGCAATCATAGTTGGATATAAAAAAAATAGTCTTGTATTTGATGACCCTTGGAATGGCAGGAATTTTATTCTTCCAAATAAAAAATTTGAAAAAAGATGGCGCGATTCTAAAAATAAGTATAAAAAATGGATTCTCGTTTTATCTAAGAACAAATTCAGTATAGGGAAGCAATATAATCCGCTAAAATAATATAATGAATAATAAGCTAAAAAGAGCACAATCCCATGACTGCGGAAATATAAATATAGTCTGAAGTGAGAGAGTTAGAAAAAGAAGTATTAGAGGAATTAACAAAAAAATGTTGAAATTGCGTGTTTTATCAAGTAGAATAACAAAAATAAAGATTGAATAAATTTAAAAAGCATAAAATTCTCTCTCTTATGACAAAAGCACAAGGAGGTCATATGGCAAAACAAGAACTTGAATTTTTTGATGTAAAGTCAAAGAAGAAATTCAAAACCGGTGAGTATAGGATAGTAAACAAGAGCGGCAGAATGTTTGCTGTCACAAAATCGCCTTCAGGAAGTCATGAATGCTGGAGAGTAATCTCTAAAGAATTCGCTGCAAAAAATAAATAAAGATTTATCTTAGAACAATTTAAATATGCGACAAGAAATATGATAGTATGACTAAAGATAAAAATACAGAAGAAAAAGATTTTCTAAGTTTTATTCAAGAAGCAGGTTTCATATGGGGTCCAAGTCCAGAAATATACGGCGGTCTTGCGGGCTTTTATACTTACGGTCCAATTGGAAAATTGCTAAAAAACAAAGTGGAGAATTCAGTTAGGCAGATATTTAATGCATACGGCTTCCGTGAAATTGAGGGCCCAACTATTCTTCCTGATATTGTATGGAAAGCATCAGGGCATTTAGATACATTCAAAGATCGCTTGATTAAATGCAAAAATTGTAAAGCAGTATTTAGAGCAGATAAATTAATAGAAGAAAACCTTGATATATCAGCAGACTCTTTTTCAGATGATAAAATATTAAAATTAATAAGAGAAAAAAAGATTAAATGCCCATCTTGCAAGAATAATTTTGAAAGTAAGATAGAAAAACAATCATTAATGATGAAAACGCAGGTAGCGGGCCAGGATGCATCTCTTCGTCCTGAAACAGCAACAGCGACTTATCTTCCTTTTTTAAGATTTTACAATTTCTTCAGAAAAAAACTCCCCTTTACAGTCTTCCAGATAGGAAAAGCATATAGAAATGAAATATCTCCAAGACAAAATGTTGTTCGTGGCAGAGAATTTACTCAAGCAGAAGCGCAGATATTTATTGACCCAGAACAAAAAAATTCTTGGCAGGAATATGAAAAAATAAAGAAAGAAAAATTGCCTTTATGGGACTATAGATTGCAGAAAGTCAATAAGCTGCATAAAGAAATAAAATTAGAGGAAGCTATGAAAAATGGCGCAATAAAAACTCAGGCATATGCATGGTGTTTATGGCTTGCTTATAAACAATTTATAAATTTCGGCGTACCAAAAGAAAAAATAAGATTAAGACAGCATCATCAAAATGAAAAAGCATTCTATGCAGATGATGCATGGGATATAGAAATAAACTTGAATAATTATGGCTGGACAGAAGTATGCGGTATTCATGATCGTACGGACTATGATTTAAAACAACATTCGAAATTTTCAAATATAAAGCTAGAGGCACAAAGAGAAAATGGCGAATCATTCACTCCGCATGTCTTAGAAATTGCATTTGGAACAGATCGTCCAACCTATGCTTTAATTGATCTTTTCTATGAAAAGAAATCAGAAAAAGAAGGAAAAACAACTTTTAAAATACCATATCATATGGCTCCCATAGACATTTCAATTTTTCCTTTGATGAAAAAACCAGAATTGGTGAAAATAGCAAAAGAAATAAAATCATCATTAGAAAAAGAATTTGTTCTAGAATATGACGAGTCAGGGAGTATAGGAAGAAGATATCTAAGAGGTGCAATGCAAGGAACACCCTATGCGATAACTGTTGATTATGATTCAATAAAAAATAAGGATGTAACGATTCGTGATAGAGACACAGAAAGGCAAATCCGCGTCAAAATAGAAGCTCTAAAAGAAATCCTGAAAAATCTTCTTTCCTATGAAATTAGATTTGAAAAAGCAGGAAAATTGGTGAAATAATAAAAAAATTAATTCACTCTTTGTATTTCAGAACATTATTTACTTTCGCCTTAAACTTTTTAGGATATTTCTTAAGGTAGTCTTTCAACTTTTTTTTATCAATTCTTTTTTTAAACTCGAGAATAATCTCTTTGTCTAATGGCTGGCGAAAGTAAATCATATCAATAAAAGTCTTTTCGATATCTGAATAAGGAAAATAAAAGTCTCCGTCTTTATAATATTCAAAGCCGAAAAGGTATCTCTTATCTATTCTTTTAACCATAACATTAACTCCAAATATTTCTCTTATGCCTTGTCTTACCGTATTGGAAGTTATGATTATAGGAATAGTTTCCTGCTCCCATAACTCGTGAAAGCTTAAAGCATCTTGCAATCCGAGATAAGAAGGTTTAAAGCAAAAAACCACCAAAGAAACTTCGTCTCTGTTAGTATAATATCCCTTCGTCAGTCGTTTTATCTTTCTTTGTTTAAGAAGATTATGCACAAGAATCTTAACATACTGCTTAACGTTCTTCTTATTTTTTACAATTCTTTCTATTGAATCATAGTTTACTACTGGACTTTTAATAAATAATTTTTCGATATCATCTAAATATTTTCTTTTTCCCACTATTTCCTCCTTATATAATCAAGCATATCTTTTGATTTAGGAATAATACCTTCAATTATCAAAACCTTTAAATTATCCTCGTCAACAGGTTTCTTAAATCCATTAACCAATTTATTTAAATCATTTTTAATCAAAGAAATATCAGTATATTTTAACAAAAAGAAAATGTCGTATAAATCCCTTATTTTTAACCTATTTGAATAAGCCGAAATTTTTTCCCTTATTAATTCTTCAGTACTTAAAGTATAAACAGTTCTAAAATTTCCGTCAGTATTTTCATAATCTTTTAAAACTCCCTTAATTTTTTTAAACACTGCTTCAAATCTTACCAAAGTCCTGTTTAATTTTAAATTTGAATAAATGCTGTTTCCGCTTATTTTCTTTCTCTCAATAATAAATCCATTTCTTTCAAATTCTTTAAATAATTTTTCAATTTTTTCCATATTTTTTTCAATATAAGCATCAACATCTTCTGAAAACCTGTTTCCATTATAACACCTCCATATTGCAGTTCCACCATGTATTACTGCATTATTAAAAGCCTCAAATAAAGTTTTAACTATCAAGTCCTGAGCTTTTGCAATTTCTCTTTGCTTTTCCTTCTTCAATCTCAATAGTAAAGGCATCATCTTCAATTAGCTTTAATTAAATATTTAACCAAAGTTATACATATATATAACTTTAGTTTATTTATAAACTTTTCGCCCTTTGAAAAAGCAGGAAAATTAGTAAAATAATTTCTAACTCAAAATTTCAATGGAAAAGCTTCTTTGCCTGTTCAACAACATGTTTTTCTAGTATTTCTTTTTGCTTCTCTAATTGAGCTTCTCGCTCCTTAATCTTGCGCTTTAATCTTTCTTCATAATCCTTTTCAAGACGTTTTTTCAATTCCCTTTCTTTCTGAGCTAATTCATGCGTTAGTCTTTTTGCATTCTCTTCCCTCATATTCTTTTCTTTAATATGAAAATCAGTTTGCAGCTTATCTTTTAAAGTAAGAATCTTTGCTGCTAATTTATGATTGGCTTTTTCCTTATGGGCCCTAATCTCATTTTCTAATTTTGCTCTATGTTCGTTAATTAACTTGTTTTCTTTTTTCTTAATTCTTTCTAATTCCTCTTGTAGCTTTTTCTTTTTATGAGCTAAACTATTCTGTAAATTTTTTTCTTTAATTGTTAAATCTTTTTTCTTTTCTTCAAAACTACGTTGCAAATTTTTT
Source organism: Candidatus Woesearchaeota archaeon (assembly GCA_964362915.1). GTDB lineage: Archaea > Nanobdellota > Nanobdellia > Pacearchaeales > GW2011-AR1 > JAUSIK01. Next base: position 22,143 of record CAYIGH010000016.1, read on the forward strand.
TCTTTAATTGTTAAATCTTTTTTCTTTTCTTCAAACTTTATCTTATATGCGGTAATCTCGCCTTTTGATTTTACTTTCTGTGCATGAATCTCATTTTCTAATTTTGCTCTATGTTCGTTAATTAACTTGTTTTCTTTTTTCTTAATTCTTTCTAATTCTCTCTCTAATTCTTTTCTTTTACTAATTAAATCTTTTCTTAAATATTCTTCTTTATTAGATAATTTTTTCTCCTTTTCTTCAAAATCCTGAATTTTATCTTTCAGTTCAACTCTTCTCTGAGAAAAATCCTTTTTAAGATTCTCTTCTTTTCTTTTAAAACTATCTATTAGTCTTTTTTCTTTATTATCATAACGCCCCTCTAATTCATTAATAATGTTTTGCTTTTCGTCAACTAAATCAATTCCGAATTGTTTTTCCTTATTATATAATTACGAAGATATCTCCATCTTTTAAGATGGGGCAGTTTGCTCCCAGCTAAA
>CAYIGH010000017.1:0-18833 GCA_964362915.1 Candidatus Woesearchaeota archaeon
ATGAACAATTAAAATGGCATATTATTAAAAAACGAAATAATATTAGGACTCAACACTCAAAAACTAATATCCTTCAACTTCCAATTCTTTAATTCTTTCAAAATGTTTAACATTTCTTGTTATTAATTTCTCCCCATTTTGTTTTGCAATAACCCCAATCATAATATCCTCTATATCAATCTTTTCTCCCATATTAATTAAATCAGCTTTCATCTCCCCTATTTCAATAGCACAGTTCTTGTCAAAATTTAATATGGGAAATGAAGAGAACAGCTTGTTTATTTTATCTTTCTCATTTTCTCGAACATTAGGAATATTTTGATCTAGGTAAAGACCACGAATTACCTTTATAATAGCGGGAGAAGGTATTTTAATTATTTCATCTTTTCCGCATTTTATCTTTAATTGTTCCAAATCAAGTCTTTTCCTCAAAATATCTATAATAGCAGAACTATCTAAACACACCATTACTGATTAAACTCCTTTCTTAACCTTTCTATCCTTTTTTTATGCATCTCTCTATGTAATTTTCTCGTTTCAATAATACTTTTCTCTAAAGCATCACCAGCTTCCTTGGATAAAATGCCATAAAACTCTCTTAGTTTATGAAAATTACCTTTTTTTCCCATTTCTCTGACTATAACTTTAGAAAAACTATCATTTTCTTTCTTATTTCTCTCTAAAATCCTATATGCCTCTTCTGTTATGGAAATATTCTTGGTCGCCATACACACACATACCCACACACATTCATATATTTTTCATTTAAGGCGACAAGAATTCCACTAATCTCGGACCTCGCAGAGTTGAGCTGACAGAGGAGATTGTCCCTCCTGATGGAAGCCCCCACCTTCCTGAGCTGTGTTGTTTATTAGGAGTCATACAACACAGCAATACATAAACAAGGCTTAAATAGATAATAAAAGTGTTTTACTATCATGAAAAAGCAGACTCTTGCAATTATTTGCCTGTTAATATTAGCCATAATTTTGGCTTACATTTTATTTTATGATATAATTCTTGAAGTTATAACAGGAAAAGTATCCCATGAAAATATTCTATTCACAGACCGCCCAGGCCATTTGGCAAATAAGTCCTATATAGATGGAGAGACATTTATCTTGAGATCTTGAATTTAATAACATTAATCTTGAATCACTCAAGTTTCTCCAGCTCTCCAACCTCTCTCAAAATACTCTTCTCCTTGGAAGAAAGCAAATCCTCATTTTCCCTGAATTTTTTCATTCCGCCCTTGCTTATATAAGAATACAAATATTTAATTTCCTTCAAGCGACGTTCAAAGTTCACTCCAGGAAGTGAAATAGCTAATTCATCACCTTCAAAAGCTTCGTTCACGCTTTCCTTCTCTCTTTGAAGACTCTTTACACGAGCCGCTTCCTCTCCTTTATCGTCAATCAAAGGCAGTCCAACTCTAACTTTCCCTCCTAAAACCCTAATTCCAAAAATAGCAGGGTTAGAATTCCTAAAAATAAATTTAGGTAAAATTTCCAATTTGCAAATTGTCTCCATTTCCATTAATCTCTCCTTTTCTATATTTTCAGATCTGGCTTTCCTCCATACCTGCAAATCCTCGATTAATTTATAAACAACCTCGCCAGTTAGCACTTTCACGTTTCCTAATTCCAAGCCCTCGTCCAAGGCAACATTAAAGCCGACAATAATTGCATCTAAAGGGTCAATATCTAAATTTGCTTTAGCAGAAACAATATCGCCCTTGCTTATTGGCCCAATTCCTGCCTTCACAATCTGAATATTTTCCTGTCTTAAAAGATGCATCAAAGCATCCAAGCTCCCTAAAGATTCTGCCTTTACAATAACTCCTCTTTTATCCAGTTCCATAGCCCCAGATATCTCTTTCTTAAAAGCCTTTTTTAACTCTTCAAGATTATTATCCAATCTCTGAAAAGGCATTCCTGGAAGAACTCCTTCTTTATTAGTTAAATGTATCCTAACCCCTGATGCCGCACTTACACTCTTTGCAGATTTATACTTAATAGATAAAGGCTCAATCTCTTCTAAAGCCCTTATTTTAGAAACAATAGGCTCAGAAAAGCTGGCAATTGCAATTTCATCTCCCACATTCAAAGCCCCATCATACAAAATTGATTCAGCATAATCAACAGCTTTCTCTTTTTTTATTTCCAAAATAACCCCCTTTGCTGCATCAGAAACTTTAAGTCTTTCCTTCAAAAATTTTTGGCACAATCCACATAAGACAAATAACAACTCAGAAATACCCTCTCCTGTTTTGGCAGAGCATGGAACAATAGCAATTTTCTTAGTGAAATCGTCTATTTCATAATACAATGCAGAATCAAATCCATGTGCATTTAATGCACCTTGAAATGTTAATAGTGCTTCTTGAAATTCTTGAGCAACATTTATTGCCTGAGTCTCTACAGAATCTTTTAAATCTCCCTGCTTTTTCCATCCAGAGATAGTATCTAACTTATTCAATGCAATTAGAAAAGGAGTTTTATAGGTTTTTAGAATTTGCAGAACTTCTGCTGTTTGCGGCTTAATTCCTTCTTTTATAGAAATAACCAAAATCGCCAAATCAGCTAAACTTCCTCCCCTCTTCCTTAAATTTGTAAAAGCAGCATGTCCTGGAGTATCAATAAACAAAAATCCTGGAATCTCCAATCTTATGCCTTTAGCTTCAATTAAGGGGCATTTGCTCCTAATTTTTTCTAATGGAAATTTTGTATAAGATATCTTTTGTGTAATTCCTCCAGATTCTTTTTTTTGGACAGAAGTTCCTCTAAAACAATCTAGAATTGAAGTTTTCCCATGATCCACATGACCGACTACTGTGACGATAGGTGAACGTAATTTTCCTAATTCTATTTTCCTTTCTCTGTTCATTTTCCTTTCCTCGCATATCTCATCTATTACAAAGCTATTTAAAAAACTAGTGTTTTTTAGAAAAATATGAAAAAACCCATAATAGACTGGAAAGCTTGTAAAAAATATCTAAGATATATATCAAAATATAGAAGATTCGCTAAGAAATAAAATAGACAGTATATATGATAAAGAAAAAATGATATTGCAACCATCAAAATATCATTATGTAATTAAGCCAATCTATCAAAATTTTACAGAAACAAGCTAAACTCTAAAAGGGGGGGAATTAGCAGAGAGTTGAGAAGCATTCCACTATTGCCCCCTTTCGAGCAAAAAGAGGTGAATTATATTATATAGATTATTATATTTAAGACTTATGAAAGAAAAATATGAAATTTATCTCTATTCTTCATTAAAAATCTTTAAGATCAAAACTCTTCTTCGCCAATATCTTCTGTTCCGCTATTGCTAGAAACAGGTTTAGGGCTTTTTCCTTTTGCCTTAGAATCATTATTTTCTTTTAAAGTCATGTTCCCGGAATTTGCCGCTTTAGTTAATTCTTCAATACCCTCCATTAAATCCTTCTCATTTATAGAGTTGATCGCCTCTTTGAAAGATTTAAAATGCTCAACAGGAATTCTTGTACCAGCTTTCGTGAAACCTGTATATCTCTCTCCTCTAACAAACTCTCTTATAGTAACACCCCTCCTTCCTCCAAAATCATCTATTCTAATAACTATATCTGTATCCGCGTTCTTTGGAATCCTGTCAATATCTTTTTCCATGCTTCAGCACAGATAACTTTATATTTAAACTTTCTCATTCTGTAATATGAGTTTAGAAAGATTAATTTATAGCTATCTTCTAAAACTCGATCCAGAAAAAGCACATAATTTAGGAAAATTAGGGATAAAATACAAATTTTTTGCTCAAGGGCCCTATATTACAGAAAATAAACCAAATTTATTCTGCTATGAAATAAACAACCCACTTGGATTAGCTGCAGGATTTGATAAAAATGGCCAGATTTCAGATCAGATCATAGATTATGGTTTTGCTTGGGACGAGGTCGGAAGCATCTCATTTTATGGAAGCAGAGGAAATGAAAAGCCCCGTTTATTTAGATTGGAAGAAGGTCTTTTGAATAGAATGGGACTAAATGGAGATCCAGCATATAAAATAATAGAAAGATTGCAAAATGCAAAAAAACCCTTTGCAGTAAATATTACAAAAAGTCCTGATGATAGAATAGTTGGAGATGCAGCAGTAGAAGACATAAGAAAAACTTACAGTTTAATAAAAAATGGCTTAGAACCATTGAACAAACTTATTTACGTAGCACTTAATCTTAGCTGTCTTAATACTAGAGACGGAAAAACATTCGAAGATCCAAAAAATCTAAAATATCTTCTAGAATCCATAAGAGAGATAAAGGGAAAAAGACCATTGTTAATTAAACTCTCTCCAAGTCTTGAATATGGGCGATTAACGAAAATAGTTGAAATATCAGATGACCAAATAGATGGCTATATTTGCGGAAATACTCTGCCCTTTGTTCACGGGAATTATGGAAGAGGCGGACTAAGTGGCAAATTATTAAGAGAGCGCACTGGAAAGTTAATTAAAACTATTAATATTATCACAACAAAAACAATAATAGCCTGTGGAGGTATAACAACTGGAAAAGATATATTGTTAAGTCAATTAGACGGCGCAGACTTTTTCCAAGTATTCACCGGCTTTGTCTGCGGAAACTCTAATTCAGGCCCTTCATTTGCCCATAAGGTTTTAAATGAATATTACCAATTAAAGAGGCAATTGATAAAAAATGAAGCAGTTAAAAATCGGCAATATTAAACTGAAAAATCCTCTTTTTCTAGCGCCTATGGTGGACGTTACAGATTTGCCTCATAGATTAATATGCAGGAAAGCAGGAGCAGCTATGGCCTATACAGAAATGCTTTACATTTCATCAATATTGCATAAAAACAAGCATACTCAGAACCTAATGAAAACAACGAAAGAAGATGCTCCTTTAGGAATTCAGATAGCAGGCAATTCTGCAGAAGAATTCAAGAAATTTATTCCATATGCAAAAAAATATGATTTAACAGATATAAACTGCGGCTGTCCATCAATAAAAATAACAGGCAATCAATCTGGTTCTTATCTTCTAAAAAATCCGGAAAAAATAGGGAAAATGATAAGAACTCTAAAACAAGCAGGTCTTACAGTAACTGCAAAAATTCGTTTAGGATTTAAAAAAAATAATGTATTAAAAGTTTCAAAGGAAATTGAAAAAGCCGGAGCAGACGCATTAACCTTGCATGCAAGACTGGCAATTCACGGCAGGTCAGTTCCAGCTGATTGGAATTGGATAAAAAAAGTAAAAAAATCAATTGGTATTCCTGTTATAGGCAACGGAGATATTTTTTCCGGCAAAGATGCTGAAAAAATGCTGGAAATTGCAGACGGAGCAATGCTTGCAAGAGCAGCAATCGGCGATCCGTTAATATTTCAAAGAATTCTAAAATATCTAAAAACGAAAAAAGAGCCAAAATTCAATTTTAAACAAAACATAAAACTCTTTCAAGAATATCTAGCACTGGAAAAAAAATATTCTTTGGTAGATATTCCCAGAATAAAATACCTCGGCTCAAATTTCATAAAGAATATTCATGGTGCTTCTAGTCTAAGAAATCAATTAATACAATTAAAATCTTTTGGTGAAATTGAAAGATTTATAAAACGCCTATAAGAATATAAAAATCCAATAAAATTAATCTTCTTTATAAAATATTTCCATTATTTTATATCTTAATTCACTATAATTACCTATTAGACCATACCTCAAGAGGAATATCAATCAACTCCTCTATTCCAAAATGTTCAATGTAGATTCTTCTTTGAAGGGAGTTTCCCCTAATTATTTCCTTCATCATTTCTTTTTTCATATATGCATCAAACTCACGAAGCTGGCATTCTTTTTCATATTTTTTGTAGGCGAGATAGCCTGCACGTACTGAAGTGAGAGCCGCAGCTATTCCTAGACTCCAGACTATTCCTTGTTTTATTTCTCTGCGCATCATTTTCCTTCTTTGTTAGACACTAAATACAAATATCTTTCTTTATCAGCATGTCTTCTTCTATAAAGCCAAATCCTGTATATTCTTGCTTCCATTATTGATGTATAAAAAACAAACTATTTATAAAGTTTCATTTTCTATTTAGGATATGGCTCAAAACATGCTTCATCCAGGAGCGAGATGGTTGTTTAGAATAAATGCTTATTTTTCTCTTCTTATACCTATATTTTTTATATCAATATGGGCATCAACATTTTTACTTGCTAAACTAACAAAAATAACTCTAGGGATAGATCTCTTAACTAACGTTATTCTAATAATAATATTGATGATAATTATAATTATAATCTTTGGAGAGATTTATGCTAGAATGGCATATAATAGATGGTTCTATGAATTTACGCATAATGGATTAAGAACAGAAAGAGGTATAATCTGGAAAAAATATAATAATGTTCCTTATGAAAGAATACAAAATGTTGACATTACCCGTGGAATTCTCGCAAGGATTTTAGGTTTTTCCACAATAAATATCCAAACAGCAGGTTATTCTGCAACTTATGGAAGATACCCTAAAATGCATAGCGAAGGTTACATTCCGGCAGTTAGCATAGAGGGCGCTGATAAAATTAGAGATTATGTTTTAGGAAGAGTCAGTAAACATCACAAAAGCCAAGGATTATAAACAAAAAACCTTATAATCTCTTTAATCTTCAAAAAATTATGGAAAAAAGAATTCCATTAAAACTTTATAACACTTTAACAAGAAAAAAAGAAATATTCAAGCCAATTGATAAAAATGAAGTTAGAATGTACACCTGCGGCCCAACAGTCTACAACTATCCCCATATAGGCAATTATCGTGCTTATATAATAGCAGACTTACTAAAAAGAACTCTAAAATACAATAATTACAAAGTGAAGCAGGTAATGAACATTACAGATGTTGATGACAAAACAATAAGAGACAGCCAAAAAGAAAAGATAAGTCTAAAAGAATTTACTGAGAGATATACAAAAATATTTTTAGATGAAATAAAAACTCTAAACATAGAAACGCCAGATATTTTACCAAGAGCAACCAATCATATAAAAGAAATGACTGAAATAATAAGAAGTCTTCTTGATAAAAAAATAGCATATAAAGGAGAAGATAACAGCACATATTATTCTATATCAAAATTCAAATCTTATGGAAAATTAGCGCATTTAAAATTTAAAGGCTTAAAAGCAGGAGCAAGAGTAAAGCAGGACGAATATACAAAAGAAACAGCATCAGATTTTGCTTTGTGGAAAGCTTGGGACGAATCAGATGGCAATGTTTTTTGGGAAACAGAGATAGGGAAAGGCCGCCCTGGCTGGCATATTGAATGCTCTGCAATGTCTGCAAAATATTTAGGAAAAAGCTTTGATATCCATACAGGAGGAGTTGATTTAATATTTCCGCATCATCAGAATGAAATTGCCCAAATAGAGCCAGTAACAAAAAAGAAATTTGTAAATTACTGGATACATAATGAATGGCTTTTAGTTGACGGAAAAAAAATGTCAAAATCATTAGGGAATTTTTACACATTAAATGATATTGTAAAAAAAAGTTACGACCCTTTACACTTTCGTTATTTATCTTTACTAACACATTATAGAAAACCATTAAATTTCACTTTTGATAATATGGATGCTGCAAAAGCAGCCTTCGAAAGGATAAAAAGAAGAATAATAGAGTTGAAAACACAGGAGCATAAAGGTTCTGACTTTACAAAAAAATATGAAACTCAATTCCTAAAAGCAATAAATGATGATATCAACACGTCAAAAGCCGCGCAAGTTTTTCTCAAGGCACTGGATGATTTTAATTTTGATCCAAAAACAAAACTTAAATTATTGGAAAAATTTGATTCTGTTTTAGGTTTGGGTATTGAAGACATGCAGGAAATTTTATTAATTTTACCCCCAGAAGTTGAAAAATTAATTGCTGAAAGGGAAAAACTAAGAAAAAACAAAATGTGGGATAAGGCCGATATTCTCAGGCAAAGAATAAAAGAAAGGGGCTATGAAATCGAAGACACTTCGCAGGGGCCCAAAGCAACAAAAATCAAATAAATTTCTCACCATTCAATAGTCAAATTCACTATCATAAAATTTAAATATCCATGCTATATAAAATTTTATTAAAAACTTAATTAAAAACTTAAAATGAAGCTTACACCAATAGGAGAAAGAGTTGTATTAAAGCCAATAAAAGCAGAAGAAAGAACCAAGTCTGGAATATATCTCCCAAAGGGAGCTGAAGAAAAAAAACAAGGCATTATAGAAGCAGTAGGGACATCAAAAGAAGGAAAGCCTCTTCCATTAAATAAAGGAGATAAAGTTATATATGGAGGATACAGTTCAGAAGAAGTGGAAATAGATAAGGAAAAATATCTTATAATAGAATTTAAAGACATCATAGCAAAATTGGATAACTGAAAATGGCAAAACAAGAAAAAGCAGTTAAGAAAATAAGAAGCATGGAAAATCTAAGAAGATTAAGAATGGGCGATATAGTGGAAATTGAAGAATATGGAAAAGCACTTTATTATGCCAAGTCAATGGCAAGCCATACTTTTCTTGGTAGAAGAAATGGCGGAGATTCAATATATGAATTGGAAGTTGCAAGAGGGCACATAACCCCAAATCAGAATGGTGTTCTGAAAGTAGGAGCCATACTATCAGAAAGAATCTATCATCTTGATTATATAAACAATAGTAATTATGAAACTAAAAATAAGATATTAATAGGACAGGGAGTTTAAAATGGCAAAACAAATAATTTTTGACGAGCATGCAAGACAGGCCCTTTTAAGAGGCATAGACAAAGTTGCAAACACAGTCAGAGTAACTTTGGGCCCGAAAGGCAGAAATGTTATTTTGGATAGACATTCTTCGCCATTAGTTATAAATGACGGCGTAACAATAGCCAAAGAAATAGAATTAAAGGATAAATTTGAAAATATGGGGGCAAAATTAATCAAAGAAGTTGCCTCGCAAACCCAAGACAAAGCAGGAGATGGAACAACAACAGCTATACTTCTAGCTCAATCAATGATTGCAGAAGGCATAAAAAATATTACTGCTGGAGCGAGCCCAACTGAAATAAAAAAAGGCATAGAAATGGCTACAGAAAAAGTTGTGGAATTATTAAAGAAAAAATCAACTCCAGTTAATGATAAAGAAAGAATAAAACAAGTTGCAACTATTTCCGCGAATAATGACGAAAAAATAGGCGAATTAATAGCTAACGCAATGGAAAAAGTAGGAAATAAAGGCGTGATAACAGTAGAGGAAGCAAAAAGCATTGAAACTTATTTGGAATTAGTAGAAGGCATGCAATTTGATAAAGGATACCTGTCTCCTTACATGGTTACTGACCCGGAAAAAATGGATGTGAGTTTTGAAGATCCTTATATATTTATAACTGACAAATCAATTAGTGCGGTAAAAGACCTTATTCCTATCTTAGAATTAGTTGGCCAGGAAGGTAGGCCATTGATAATAATTGCAGAAGATGTTGAAGGCGAAGCATTAACAACATTAGTAATAAACCTAATAAGAGGAGCTATAAAAGTATGCGCAGTAAAAGCCCCTGGTTTTGGAGATGAGAAAAAAGAATTATTGGAAGATATAGCTATTCTAACAGGAGGCAGAGTAATTTCAAAAGAAGTAGATGAAAAGATAGAAGATATAAAAATCCAAGATTTAGGATCTGCAAAAAAAATAAAGGTTACAAAAGACGACACTGTGATAATAGAAGGCCATGGAGATAAAAAGAAAATAGAAAAAAGAATAAAATTAATTGAATCTCAAATTAAAGAAGAAGACAGTGAATACAAAAAAGAAGATTTGCAAAAGCGATTAGGCAAACTTTCTGGAGGCGTAGCTGTTGTCAATGTAGGGGCAGCTACAGAAACAGAACTTAAAGAGAAAAAATCTAGAATAGATGACGCCCTACATGCTACAAAAGCAGCGATTGAAGAAGGTGTTGTTACAGGCGGAGGTTTAACACTTCTTCATGCAATAAAAGAGCTAAACAATCTAAAATTACCGGATGAACAAAACGTAGGATTAAAAATAGTGAAGAAATCCTTAGAAGGTCCAATAAGGCAAATAGTGGAAAATGCAGGCAAAGACGGTTCAGAAGTTTTGGCACATTTAAAGAATCAGCCAGAAACATTCGGCTATAACGCAAAAACAGACAATTTCGAAGATTTAGTAAGAGCAGGAGTTATAGACCCGACAAAAGTAGTCAGAAATGCGCTTCAAAGTGCCGCTAGTATAGCTGGAATGATTCTAACAACAGAAAGTTTGGTGGCAGATTTTGAGGAAAAAAAGGACAAGCCGAGAGCAGAGATAATAATTTAGTCTTGCAATAAACTTAAATATGTCGCAAAATTAAATAATAAATGCCTGAAGCAAAACCATCAAAAGAAGAAAATATAGGATACCACAAGGGTGCAATAAATACTCTTCTTTCAGAAAGAAATGAATTATTAAGAATAATAGCTATAACAGAAAGTCTGATTGCCAGCCACATAAAAGAATTAGAAAAATTAGGTGTTAAAATAAAGATTCAGGAAAATAGTAAAAAATCCAGTTAGTTCTTAATATTTCCTGAAACCTCTTTCAATTCAGGAATAGCCAATTCATAAATACAGTTTTAACTTTAGTATGACTATTATTTAAACAGTTTAAGAAAGGTTATGAGGGAAGAGCTCATTATAAATGGTTTGAAAAAACCCCCTCTATTCCTATAACTCTTATCGAGGAGAGTGGTTTATTATAGAATCATCTCTTTTTGAGAAGCATAGATGTTCTTGTCTCATTTTCAGCCAACCATTTCCAAACAGGCATTACTACTATTTTTTTACCATCAATAAAAAATTTATCATCTTGGTTATAAGTCAAAATAAGCCCCTCCCTTAAGTTAAACTCTTTTAAGGCAGCAAGAAGACCATCAATTTCTCTATTCTTAGTCTGTTCATTTAAATCAAAGCAAACCTGGACAGCACTTTTTATCTTTTCTTTTTCTTTGATTACAAAATCACATTCATTTTTTTCCTGGAAATATAAAATATCCTTAAATTTTCTTCTTAAGCCTAAAAACACAACATTTTCAAGCATTTTTCCTTTATCTTTTGAAAACGAGGCAGAATTGTTATAGGAAAAACCATTATCTATCGAATAAGCCTTTTTTGGGTTTACCTGCTGCTGCTTATAGGAATAACTGAATCTTGATACAGTAAAAATTAGATAAGCATTTTCGAGATAAGCAACATAGTCAATAACACTCTGGACAGATTTTATATTAAAAGTTTTTTTTATAGAATTATATGAGAATTCTTTTCCGACATTACTAATCAAAAAAATCGCAACTCTATTCAAGATGCTTGTATTTTTTATTCCAAATCTTACTGCGATATCCCTCATTACAACGTCCAATAATAATTCATGAAGGATTGACGGGTTTTCTTTTTTTAAATACTCTGGAAACCCCCCCTTGTACAGATATTCCTCAAAAGATTCGATAGAGGGGTTTTCTTTTTTCATACCAAGAAATTCATTAAATGAAAACGGAAACATCTCTATTTGAAGATGCCTCCCTGTCAGTTTTGTGCCAAGTTCTTTGCTTAACAGAGAAGCATTAGAGCCCGTAATAATAATCTTTTCCTTTTTATCAATTAAATACCTTATAAATTTTTCCCATTTATCTATGTTTTGTATTTCATCAAAAAAATAGATTCCACCTTCCCCATACAGCTCCTTCGTTATCATTTCCACTTTGTTAAAATCAGAAAGTTCAAAATTATCCAGACGAGGATCTTCAAGATTTAAATAATACCCTTTTTTTTGCTTCATTAATAATTGATTCAAAAAGGTGCTTTTTCCGCATCTTCTTATGCCTATAATTATTATGGCAAAAGAATCTTCTATTTTTATCTCTTTTTCTTTTTCTCTTGGTGTTCCTAGCTCTAGTCTCCCCAAAGCCTCTCTTTGTGCAACTATAACATCTCTTAATGTTTCTTTAGTTATCATTATTATTAATATGACTTAAAGAGTATATAAATCTTTCTATTGTAAATAGAAACTATCTTCTATTACAAATAGAAGCTTTTGAGGCCGATTATCTTTTGATGAATACCTTCATACTTTGGGGCTGAAGTTTCATTCTAATAAGTCTCGTATTATCCCGTTGCATCAAGGAGTTCCTCTGTTGGGATTTCGCGCATTTTTCCATTATCGCCTTTTGAAGGAAAGCAGTATTAAATATATCAAAAGAAACCTGCCTGTTTTGGGGAGAGATTATTTATGCAAAAAGATTCAAAACTCAAAAGAATGAAGCTCCGGGAAAAATAGCTGCTTAGATTTAGCAAAAGTAATAAAATATTGTTATCTAATATGATTATTTTCTACAGCAGTCAAAATAAAGATATATTTAAAAACTTCTGAATCCAATTAAAGATAATTAAAATAAAGAGAGAAAATGAAGAAAAGAGGCTTTGTATTTGTATTTTTTTTCTTAGCTATTTTGACTATTAATATTGGTTTGGTGAATGCGGCCTACGCTGAGATATCCCCATTTATAGACAAAAAATATGCAGGGGATAAAGAATTGGAGATTAAAGGAATTGCTATTCCTACAGATGGAGCAAATTTTATAGAATGGAAATTAGAACTTGGCATAATGACCGAAGCTGGGGAATTCTCGCCTACAGGAGGAATAATTACTTCGTCAAATAACCCGACGACGAATCCACAGGATCAAGAATATCAGTCTCTTTATAAACTAGATATTTCCAAACTACCAATAGGAGAACATGCTTTGCGCCTAACTGCTAGAGATTCTGATGCTGTATCTCAATCAGAATCTATACAAATAGATATAGTGACTTTTTATAGATCGCAACCGGTTCTATTTACATTAGTTAATAATCTCAACAATAAAGAATTTTATAGAATAGGCATATTTTTATACGGTTCTGATGAAGCAGAGTTTTATTTTGTTACGCATGATGTTCCATTTGCAGAGATTATAGGTAATGGCGATCAGGAAAAGGGGACTGTATGTAAAGAAAGCTGTGATTTTATAATTGATATGCTTCGTATTAATCAAAAATACCAAGAGAATGTTGATATTGAGCTAATTGCAGAGGACGAAGATGGCAATTATTATTATTTTCTTCAAAATTGGGAAAAAGGAGAAGATTCTATGAAATTTGAAACTCTCACTACGGAAAATATGGTCGATATAAATAATTTGCATGATCGTCTTATTAGCTCTAATATACAAATAAATGAAGTAGTATTATCTATAAAACCTTTTGAATATAAAACAACTAATGAAGAAAACAATCTTAAATTAAGAATATATAGTGGCACCGAGAGTTTGCAATATGATGATTACTCATTAACACTGCACTATCATCATATTCCTGAAAAAGGAGAAATTACGCATTTTGATGTGCTTCTTACTTATCCATTCATAGAAAAAGAAGACGGTAAAGTAAATCTGCTTAAAAGATTTGTTCGGGGAGATGCAGATAATAGCGGAAAAGTAGACATAACAGATGCTATTTATACATTAAAGTATCTCTTTCAAGAAGGACCAAGCCCTACTTGTGAGGACGCACTGGACTCTAACGATGATGGTAAGATGGATATAACAGATGCTATTTATACATTAAATTATCTTTTTTTAGGAGGGCGAGAAATTCCAGAACCCTTTAAAGTTGCTGGAGAAGATTCAAGTTCAGATAACTTAATGACTTGCACTGAGGAATATTGATAAAGGAAACATAAAAAAATGGGAAAAGGAAGAGCAAATAAAAAAGTAAAGAAATTTACAAATTTATTTAGCAGAGGAGTAATCATCTTAATTTTAATTGTATTATTTTTAATTGTATTGGGAGATATAGAAAATGCTATCGCACAAAGAAGCAATAAAAAAAGACCAGAAATAAAAGTAAAAATTTGTCAAGGCGAGGGAAAAATTGAACAAGGCATGATAATAGGAACAAACTGTCCAGATGTCGTTGGGGTAACATCGCGCGCTGATAATCAAGCCGACTATATAGGGATAACAACGCTCAATGGACCAATAGGCAAAGATGGTAATCCAAAACGTGGTAGTTCTTGGAATGATCCCAAAACTCAGAAACACCATAAAGATGTAGAAGAGGTAAAAATAGGTGGAGAAGCAAGATGCAAAGATGCTGTTGATAAGTTAGTTGTTAGTGTGCGCGGCGGTAATGATATTGTAGATATCCCATCATGTCCTAGAGAAATATGGGTTTTTGCGGGAAGTGGTAATGATGTAGTTAGAACTGGCCCAAGTAATGATAAGATATTTGGCCAAAATGGAGACGATTCAGGTAAAAAGGGCGAAATTGTAGGATTAGACGGAGGTCTAGGAAATGATGAAATATGTGGCGGAACTGGAAAAGACAAATTGTATGGAAGAGCGAACGATGACGTATTAAAAGGTGAAGCAGGTATAGATACTGTAAGACCTGGTAAGGCAGAGGATGATGGAGATAAAGCGGAAGGAAATGCCCCAACCCCAGAAAAAGATAATGTTCAGGGATGTACAAAAAAACCAGAAAAAGATGAAGAAGGAAATATTATTAGAGCCATAAAATGTAGCAATGACAACTTAAGTCCTGCCTTAACTCTAAGAGAAATCAATTGTGCGGTATATGATGACTCATGGACTATATCTCCTCCCACCTCTGGAACAGAGGACGATGAAGAGGACGACAACGGCCTTCCCGAAGTTAATGAATAAACTCGTTAAGAGTCTCAACGAACCGCCTCCAATTGGTGGAGGACCTTTACCCTCACCTAGTGCAAGTTCCACACCTTAATGAGTTAATAATTAGTAAAACTTCAGCTTTCCGAAAGTATTATAAATATCAAATCACATATATCAGGAGATAACTATTAGAAAATATATAATGAAAGGAGGTAAAAATGGCGAAAAAAGAAGAGGCGATGGGCAACGTTCTTGGAAGCTGGGCATTCTTAATAGGATTAATACTTGCAGTAGTTGTAGGAGTAGGATTTGTGCAGTCAGATACATGGCTTATGATCCTAATCTTGATAGGTATTATAGTAGGATTGCTTAACATAACTGCTACAGAAACAAAGGCTTTCCTATTTTCTGGAGCTGTATTAATAATAGCCAGCTCTTTAGGGCAAAATGCATTGAGCTCTGTTCCAATAATCAGCGAAATATTAGATGCTCTATTAGCAATATTTGTGCCTGCAACAATAATTGTGGCGATAAAGAACGTATTTAGCATGGCTCGAAACTAAAAATTTTATTTTTTATATTGCTTGTTCTTAGTTTTTTATTTTTTATTTCTCGCTATAGTCAGGGCTTTAATCAACTTTTTCTTTTTCCACCCTCTCTTGTACATCTTTGCAAATGATAGTCTCGCGGTTTTCATATGTCTGCTCATTTTATTTTTATGTATCTTGCCTATATAAACTCTATTGAATAATAGGCTTGGTTTTGCTACTGGAATAGAATTTTCCTTGTTTGCAAGATGCAGTCCTTACACATCCGGATACTTTTCTCGATTTCTTCTTTATCTTCTACAGAAAGTGTTGTTCCATAAGTGTAAAACTCTCTTTTCTCAATGATATTCTGGATATCTTGTTCGTCATAATTTTCAAGTGCTTCAATAAATGTGTTATCAAGTTCTATTTGCTTATTTTCTTTTAAGGATTTTATAAGAACAATTGTGCATTCTTGATTTCTGCTTTCATAACCAAATTTTGCTGCAATGGCAAGAAAGCAGTGATAGATTGAATAAAAAGCAGCACTCATGCTCCAGTCAGAAAAACCACCTTTGTCAAAATAAGTTATTGCAGATACATCATGTTCTGCTTTTATAATATGATTCCTTGCCTCTTCCATGTCAGGTTCTTGCTTTACCAATCCCCTATGTTTCTTACTTAGCTGCAACTCTTTTTTTGCTTTTTCCAAGCACCAATCAACCTTATGAGATGCCTCGGTCATTTTTCCATAACCATTTTCCTAAGTTCATCCTGTCCAAAAAGAACTATGCCTGTTCTAATTATTTCTATAGTCACCTTGTACTTTCTTTTAATATCTGTCTTAAAGTCAGCAGGGGTCTGAAAAACAAGATGAATAGGTTTAGGAAGGATTTTATTTCTTTCTTCAATAATCTTTTTTATCTCATGATATTGCTTTTTATCAGCTACAATATTAAGATCAATATCTCTTGCTTCTTTTTCATTTTTTAGAATAGAGCCAAATAAAACTACAAATTTTGCCTTTCCCTCTAGTTTTTTAAATTCTTCAATCCACATTTTATGCTTAAGAGATTCAATGGTTAATGCAGTCTCTATTTCTTTAAGGGTAAGCGGATTTTCTAGATTGAGAGAATAAATAACAGCTTTCCCCACCCGCCTTGGTTTTACTATTTCTTTTTCTTCTAATTTTTTGAGTGCTCTAAATGCTCCAGAGTGTGTTAGCCCTACCTTTGGGCTTATGCTCCTGCTGTTATACTCTGTAAAGAAGTCCTTAAACATTAGTTTAATGATCTCTTGTTCTTTGGTAAGTTCAACTTTCATTTTTCAATATTGCTGTTTAGTCAATATATATTGATTTTTAGTCAATATAACTATTTAAATCTTTTGGAGATGAGTAATTTCCCTCTTTTTTACTATTTTTAAATAAATAGGTTAAAAATTTTTGTGTAGGTTCATAACATTTGGCCCTTCCCTTAAACAGGGGCGACAGGCGAGAAAAGAAATAATTCAACGATTTGCTCTCAATCTAAAAATAAAAGGAAATACTTATCCTGAAATAAAAGAACAAAAAAAGCAGCGGTTTTCTATTGACGTAGGATTAAGGACCCTAAGAAGCTGGTGGAAAAGGTCATCCATGCTTCTTGTAGTACTTTCTTTCTATTAAATCAGCAAAGGGCTACAAGACGTTGCACTTTTTAGAACCGCCCGGACCATGTACGGGATAAAAATGTCACAAAGCCCTAATCTTTTCTCTTAATTCTTCAATTCTGTCTTTAACGGTTATTTGTGGTTCAAAGATAATTTATTCAACTAAGGAACTTGAAAAATTTAGGAAAAGATTAATTAAAAAATCAATTCCCAATGAAAAACTAATAGAATACATTCAACATAAAGACAAATTTGAATTAGAAGGATATTTCAAACAAAGAGGCGGATGGGATTTAACTAAGGCTTTATTTGCACATCTAAGAAGAAAATTACAGATGTTAAGCTTCTATTCAGGAAACGAATTAAATTTTGATTATAACTCCTGTTTAGCTAGCTTTCAAGATTTAGAATATCAAGAAGATTTAAAGGAAATTGGTGAACTTTATGAGAAAAGAGGAGATCTAAGCGAAGCGGAAGTTTCAAAATATGTTGGTATTGCGAGAGACTTAACGCAAAAAGTGGTTAAATCGCCAAATAAAAGATGATACCAAATTGTCCGGGTTGTGAACATGAATTATTGGAAGCTTACGAATGGCAGAGCAATGGTTATAATGTCGTAATAGAGGGAATGGGAGAAAGAAGGCATGTTCTTATCAAAGTTTTTGACAAAAAAGGAAATGTGGTTTTAGAATAGAAAAGTTTATATAATCAGTTGATAATAGTATCAATATATAACATATAAAAATGGCAGAACAAGAGATAAAGGAAATGAAATTCAATGTAGAAAAGATAATCGCAAGAAGTCCAAGATTGGACACAGTTGTAATGGTAGAGGAATTTATCAGAGAGCATAGCGGAGAGTTCAAAAAAACAGAATTGTTTCACAAATTGCCAAGAAAAATGATGTGGGGGACTTTCAATGTAATCTTACAATATTTATGGGAAAACAATAAAATTGGAATTGACAAAAACGATTATGTTGTCTATATCTGGAATCCAGAATTGGCCAAGAGATTTATAAATCGCAAAAGATACTAATTCTTATGCGACTACAAAAGAAGGCTGATGGAGTTATTTTTGCTGATGAGAAATTGGAAAGGGCATTTGAATCTCTTTCTGAAGAAGATTGGCTTAAAAAAGTATTAAGAAAAGCTATTGAGGATTTGAAAGAAAATGTTTTTGCAGGAGAGAATATCTCAAAGAA
This sequence comes from Candidatus Woesearchaeota archaeon, assembly GCA_964362915.1. Classification (GTDB taxonomy): domain Archaea; phylum Nanobdellota; class Nanobdellia; order Pacearchaeales; family GW2011-AR1; genus JAUSIK01. The sequence goes on from CAYIGH010000017.1 coordinate 18,124, forward strand.
ATTAATTCCAAAAGAATACAAAAAGAAATACCGAGTTGATAATTTGTGGTGGTATCCTTTGCCAAATGCATGGAGATTAATTTATTCTGTTATAACTCCAAGCAATGTTGAAATTTTGGCGGTTATTCTAGAATATTTTGACCACAAAAATTACGCTAAAAGATTTAAGTACAAGACTTAGATAACATCTCAACCTTCTCAACCAAACTTATAACCTTTTCAAGTTGTTTTTCCAAAGCTTCCATGCGTTCTTTCAATAATTGGTTTTCTCTTTCTGATTTTTCCAATTTTTTCTCTATTAATGATCTTGTTTCATCAATTAATAAATCATTTTGAGTAATGTTATCTCGCATTCCTAAAAGTTCTGTGTAATAATGCACCATTTCTGATCTCTTCCATCCAAAGCGATATTTCAAATGTGCTTCGGTTTTGTAACGAGGCAACCAAAAACAAGCTGATGAATGCCTAAAATCATACATTGTTAATTCAGAAGTCTTTCCTCCACCCAATGTTTTTTTGTCTCCTAAAACTTTAATTGCTAATCTTTTCAGATAACGGTTTGTAACAGCTGGGCAGATTTTGAAAAGGAAATCATTAGAATTCAGATTTTTGTTTTTAACAAAATTCTTAATTAAATCTGTGCAAAGCAAGAGTTTTATTCTTCTGCCAAATGTCTTAGAGGCTTCATCGCTAATTTGGACTTCATTGAA
>CAYIGH010000018.1:0-17482 GCA_964362915.1 Candidatus Woesearchaeota archaeon
GTTGAAACAGGATACGGCGGCAAAGAAGGGTTTAAAGACGCTGTGCCAGACTATAAAGCAAAAGATCTATATGGTGCTGTTATAAATATAATATTAAAAAATGAAGCTATTCATTAATACCGGTGGAAAAGGAGAAAGGCTAATGCCTTTAACTAAAGAGATTCCTAAACCTTTAGTTAAAGTTGCAGATAAGCCAGTATTGCATCATTTAATAGACTGGGCAAAGAAATATGATATAAAAGAGATTATAATGATGAATGGCTACAAAGCAGATAAGATTATTGAATATTTTAAAAATGGCGAGAATTTTAATATGAAGATATATCATTCTAATGAACCATATCCTTTAGGAAGTGGAGGCGCTATAAGGTTTGCAAAGAATTTTATAGATAAAGAATTTACCTATATTTCAGGAGATCTTTTATGTGCAGTTGACTTAAAAAAAATGATTGAATTTCATAAGAAGAATAATGCAGACATTACAATATTAGTGCATAAATCAAGTCATCCTCATGATTCAGACATATTAAAGATAGACAAAGAAGGGAAAGTTGAGAAATTTGTGTCTAAACATGATGATCACACAGGAGTAGGAGATTTATCAAATGCAGGGCTTTGTATAATGAGCCCAAAAATTTTAGATTTAATGGCCGAAGAAGTATTCACATTTGAAACTTATTTATACCCCAAGATTTTAGAAAATAAAATGCGATTCTATGGATACAATTCTGAAGAATTTATCTCAGATATGGGGACATTTGAAAGACTAAAAAAATGCGAAGATTTTATCAAGAATAATAATAAATTATTTAATTAACTTCTCAGCTATTATCTCAGCCAAATCCTTATGGGCTGCTATAAAGCCTACAGCTCTTTTAGTAGGAGCATAATGTTTTGGCTCTAATTTCTCCAGAATTTTTACTTTTTTGCCTTCTAATTCATAAAATATCATTTCTCCACCCGCCTCTTCTACTATTAATTTTCCCGCTGCCCAATCCCAGGGGCATTGTAATGGTTGGATTAAAGCATCTGCTTTTCCCGCAGCAACTAATCCTAAAGGCAATGCACATGATCCATTTGAATTTGAAGTCCTACAAAGATCAGCTAGTTCATGAAGAAATTTATTATGAAGAGGATATTTTTTTAAGAAACAATCAACCCCAAAGATTATATAGGAATCACCTAGTCCTCTTTTTAATATTTTCAATCTCTTATCTTTCCCATTCTCTTTTATGAATGCCCCATCTCCTCTTGCTGCGTAGAATAAAGTTCCATTTCTTATATGCGGAGCGGAAACTGCTCCCACCTTATGCTCCAAGTTCTCCATAAGGCCTACGGATATGCTCCATTCGTAATGTCCTATTTTAAAACTGCTAGATCCATCCAATTCATCAATAATATAAACTCTTGAGTCTCTTAAACAATCTAAGTCTGATCTAACTAATCTATCTCTAAAATATTTATCTTTAACATGCTCTTCTGTCATGAAGAGAGCATTTCTATCTTGCTTTAATACAGAAAGAATTGCTCTTTGAGATTTATAATCTGCAGAAGATACGATTGCATGATGCCCAACATAAGAATCTTTTTTAATTCTCTCTTTTAATGGTTTATAATTAGAGATAGAATTCCCACCTTTTATGGCCGCACCAATGCATAACTCAAGGTCATTCATTTAATAGGCTCCTTCTATATATTTATAAATATTTATATGATAATCTTCTAGAGCATTTATAGAATCACGTTACATAATATTTATATACAGTATTCAAACTTTCCTTTACGCCAATTAAAAAAGATGAAAGCAGTTATTTTAGCAGGAGGCTTAGGAACAGGATTAAGAAGAATAGTACACGACAGGCCAAAGCCAATGGCTCTAATTGCAGGAATGCCCTTTCTTGAACATCTAATGAGGCTTCTTATGGAACAAGGCATCACAGAAATTATTCTTTGTGTTTCGCATATGGCTAATCAAATTAAATCGTATTTTGGCAATGGTTCTAGGTGGGGGTTTGATATAACATATTCCGAAGAAGAAATTCCGCTCGGAACAGCAGGCGCAATAAAAAAAACCGAAAGATATATAGAGAACACTTTTCTCGTTCTGAATGGGGATTCATACTCAAACTTAGACTTACAACAATTTATAGATTTCCATAAATCAAAAAGAAGCAATTTTACATTAGCTTTAACAAAAGTTGCTGACTCATCACACTATGGCAATATTATTTTAAAAGAGAATAAAATAATCGATTTTTCAGAAAAAAAAGATTTTAACGAAGGGCTTGTCAGTAGCGGGTTTTATATTTTAGAACCAAAAATCTTTGATTATATAGAACCAGATAAGAATACTTCATTAGAGAAAGATATTTTTCCTAAATTAGCTAAAGAAAGCTTACTATGGGGATATATCTATGATGGTTATTTTATTGATATTGGAAGACCAGAAACTTATGCAAAGTTTAAAGAAGATGTATTAAATACACTTTTATTAAACGAACATCATAAAGTTAGAGATGCGCTGAACAAAATAAATAAAAGTGAAATTAATATTATTTTAGTAGTAGATAAAAATAGAAAATTACAGGGTGTTATAACTGATCGTATTTTAAAACGTTTCATGCTAAAGGGCGGTAATTTGGATGAGCCATTAGGCAGAGTAATGGTCAAAGATCCTATAACAGCAAAAATAACAGATACTAAAGATAAGATAACAGAGATCTTAATGTCTGGAATAAACCAACTTCCGATCGTTAACGAGGAAGGCAAAGTTGTAGATATAGAATTTCGTATAGAGAGGATAAAATCAGAGAGTTATCCTATTGTTAAAGGAAAAGCGCCTCTACGAATAAGTTTTGCAGGAGGAGGTACAGACTTAACTTACTTTTTTGAAAAATATGGCGGCGCTGTTATCAATGCTACTATAAACAAATATTGTTATGGGACAATTATGAAAAGAGCAGATAAAAAAATACTTATAAATTCTGATTTAGAGCATGACATCTTATTCAATTCTATAGATGATCTATACTATAATGGAAAACATGACTTAGTTAAAGCAATAATAAAACTCATGCAGCCAGATTTCGGATTTGAAATGTATATTCATAATGATTTGCCTCCGGGTAGAGGTTTGGGCTCTTCTGCTAGTATTGCAGTTTTAATTTTTAGTTTATTCAATCAGTTAATGGACACAAGACACAATGACTATACTATTGCAGAACTCGCCTTTCGTGCAGAAAGAGAAGAGCTTAAAATAAAAGGAGGATGGCAGGACCAATATGCAACTATAATAGGAGGATTTAATTTAATGGAATTTAGTAAAGATAAATCACTTGTTTATCCTCTTAAATTAAAAAAAGAAGTTATAGAAGAGTTAGAGAATCATATTTTGCTCTGTTATATTGGAAAATCACGAGATTCTGGAGAAGTACATAAACAGCAGGAGCAATCTTTTTTTCAAGAGGAAAAAGAAAAAATATCTAAAATGCTTCGCTTAAAAGAAATCACATACGAAATTCGTGAAAGTCTTCTAATGAATCACCTAGAAACATTTGGTAGACTTTTGAATGAGACATGGAATATTAAACGTTCTTTATCAGGGGCTATTTCAAATGAAGGAATTGATAAATTATATCAGATCGGACTAAAAAATGGAGCATATGGGGGAAGGTTACTCGGAGCAGGAGCAGGAGGCTATATCTTATTCTTCTTCTCTCCTAAAAAAAGAAATGATCTAAAGAAAGCATTAGAAGCCGCTGGAGGAGAGGTTATGAACATAAATTTTGAGTCAGATGGGGCACAAGTATGGTATTCAAAGAATAGATTCTAAATCTTTTATTCTTGTTTTTTTCTATAAGCTTATATTTATCAGTAATAATCTCTAGTAATTAGCATTATTCTTTACATGTAATATATCTAAAGGGACTTTTAGATCATATATATCAATCAAACTTTCTATATAAAATATTTCTCCTCGAGATAAATTGTTTAATACGCCATTTAAAATAACACCTATTCCATTCTTATAAGTAGTTAGATATTTTTTTATTTCTTCCTCATTCTCAAATCTCTCAAGAGAAAGATTCATATTTTTAATTTTTTTTACTATCTTAAATTCATTTTTCTTGAAAAAAATATATTCATATTCTGAAAGATTTTGAGATAGGTGATCTCGTGATTCGTATCCTTTAGATTCCCGTCCATAATTATCTGACAACCTTAATAAATCTGTTTTTTGTGATGGAGTTTCAACCTCCATAATAATTACACCTTTATCAGAAATAGATTGTGTCGAATGAAATACTTTTTTATCAATAACTAAGCCATCACCCTCTTTTAAATTAAGCCCTTTTTCGAGTGTTGTAAAAACAGCTTCTCCAGAAAGAACTAATAATGCTGTTTTTTTATTAATATGACAATGCATTGAAGTAAGATGGCCTGGTTTTATATATAAAATCCAAATTGAAACAGTCTCATTTTGGTACATCAAATATTCATAACCCCATGGCTTTTGCACGACAGCATTAGAGAAGTCAGAATTATTTAAATAATTTTCTATAGGTGTCTGAATATAAGATATTCTTTCGCTATCAACTTCTGAATTTTTAATTTTGGTTATCATATTTTTCATAAAATGCTTTAAGTGACTCTTTCATCCAAGGTCCAAGATGTTTATAGTGGGGTGCTGTAATTATGTTTTTATCTGTTACAAAAGGTGCGTCTATGTACATTGCTCCAGCATTATTAATATCATCTTTTATGCTATAATATCCGCTTATCTTCCTACCCTTAACTATTTTTGCAGATATTAATAATTGGCTGCCATGACAGATTGAAGCTATAATTTTTCCTTTTTTATCCCAATCAGTTATGATATCTAATATCTTTTTATTTTGCCTCATGTATTCCATGGCTTTTGCACCTCCTGGAATGACTAATATGTTATAGTCTTCAGGATTCAATTTATCCACTGATATGTCTACCGGAATCTTTGTTCCTAATGCCCCATTTGTTTCCTGCCCATCTTCTGTCGCTACTGTAACTTCAAATCCCTCTTCTTTTAAACGATAATAAGGATAAATAAACTCATGGTCTTGTACAAATTTTCCAGTCAAAATTAATGCTTTTTTCATAATACTTTCAACATTTTGATTTTTAAAAAGATTTAGTTAGTTAAATAATATTTAAATAGTGCTATTTATATGGTTTTCTATGGATTATAGAGAGGCAGTAATAGATTGTGTGGAATATCTAAGGGATGGTTATAAAAGAGAGGGCATTGCTATTTTTAATAATATTGATTCACTAAGGGAAAATTTGAAAGCAGGTTATTTTTCCGAGCAAAAGGAAGAAAATTCATTTGAAGATCATCATTCTCCTGCTATAATAGTTGATCATATTGTAAGTTCTGTAATTTCTGAGATATTTGGAGATTTGTATGCAACAGGGCAGTATAATCTCAACGTCGTTGATAATGCGCTTGCTCAATTGCGTAGAAGAGGCGTAATTTCCCACTAAATTCTTTTATTTTTACTAATCAGCCATCTAACATAGCTGTATATCCTATCAGGTGTTGGCGCCAGATTATTATTCCAAGGAGCAAATCCTGAGGTTTTTTCTTCTAGGCCTAAAGCATAAACTTTTTTATCATATTTATGCATAAGGTCGTAAGCTATATTTTTTGCAACGCCATTTATAAAATCTCCATCCAAAACCAAACCACCATATTTAGAATTTTTTAAAGCATATTCTATTTTTTCATCTTTATTGTTCAAAGAAAGAGGTTTAAGCCATAACAAGTCAATTATATTGCAAATAATTCCATCTTTTTCAAGTTTTTCAATTGCTTCTCGAACATTCAATCTTGTGGCTGAAATAGGAAACAATGTGATGTCAGCTTCTTTTTCAATCTTGTCTTTCATTTCATAATCAACATCCCAAACTCTTCTATGCTCGCTTACATAAAGCGGATCATCATGATTCATAAAATAATCCCATATAGATTCATATTCTTTAGGAGTAGAAGGAGCACAAATAGGAATTCCTGGCATTCTATATAATATTCCATGATGACTTGCAGAAGCAACAGGACCTATCGCTCTTTCATCTCTCCCTCTTCTTCCACCGCCCTCCATAGCAATAGATCTTATAAATACAGGGCATGGAATCCCCCACATCTCCTTGGATTTAGCAGCATAATTAACAATTCCTACAGCATTAAACCATTGAAATCCCTGATACCTTACTATAAAGATTGGTCTAACTTTGTCTCCTGCAGCGATGCCAGACATTAAATAGCCTGAAAATGTATCGTCCATAGATAGCTCTATTAATCCATCCTCTTCTTTCATTTCTGGAACAGTATTTCCAACCCATCCAACTGCTGTTAAACACTGCCCTAATAAAAGCCCCTTATTTTCCTCTAAGTGCTTTCTTGATATTCTTCTTATTGTTTCACGTAATTGTTCTACCATTTAGTATTCCTCTAATTTTTTTTTCCATAACTCATCTATATCTTTTTTAGTCTTTCTCTCAATTTCATCAACTTCTGATTTTAGACCTATTCTTTCAAGTTCTTTTTTTACTAATTCAAATCTATCCCATTCTGGCGGACCATCACTCTTACTCCCTACATGTCTCAAAATTCTTGTTAAGTGAACATTAATAAATGCAGGTAAATCATTTTCTAACTCTTTAACATAATGCATAATTGTCCAAGGATCATCTGCTATCTCTACTGCTTTAATACCAAATCCATCAACAATAGTAGTACACTCCCATTCTCTTCTTACATTCTTCTTTGTTAAGACTGATAGATCATTATCTTCACAAACGAAAAGAATAGGCAATCTATGTTTGCTATGCCCTGCAAATCCCAAAGCTCCTAAAACATATCCCTCTTCTACAGAAGCATCTCCCATTATACATAATCCATATTCTCTGTTTTCTCCATTTCTGTAATTAGCGGCAAAGATTCTGCCGATTCCAAATGGCACCTGCGTGCCCATGAACCCATCATGACCATACATCTTTATTTTCGGAGAATGAATAGAGGCAGAACCTCCCATTCCACCAGCACAGCCTGTTGGTCTATGTAACATCTCATCTACAAGATTCTTTAGATCCCCTCCAAATGCAATATAATAACCATGTGCCCTATGTTGCGCAAATATGGAAGGATTTTTCTTTCCATAGGAAACAGCCAATGCAGCCGCTACTGCCTCGCTTCCTACGGATAAATAAACTGGCATTTTTTCAAAATCCGCATCAAAAACGTCAGCCACATTATATTCGAATGTTTTAATAACACACATTATTTTAAAAAGCTCTAAATTTTCTTCTTTAGAGAATTTTTCTGATAATCCAGCCATAACTCCAAAATCAAATGACCTCATTTTAATCGTCAGAAATAATCATATATAAAGATTATTATAGATTAGTTCAATAATATTTTTTCTATTTTCTCAATAAAGCTGTCCATTCCTTTTGCTACTTTATTCCAATAAACCCTATTTTCCTCGCTATGATAAGTTATATATGAGACAAAATCCTGTCCAGGAAATTTAAAATCAATATTGATATCTTCCCATAATGATTTTATCCTGTGATAAACTTTTGGGTCATTTGGTTTAGAGATCAAGCCATCGCTTTTTGGTCTAGTTTTCATTCTTCTTTGTGCTTCTTTTTCAGAACAAATACATTCTATTATTACAACATTTTTTCCAAAACAAGAAGCGATTCCATAAAGTTGATTTCTTCTTGCAATTTGTCTGTGGCCGGCAAGAATTATAACGCTCATTCCACTATTTAGATAGGCCGCGCTCATTCTATCTATCTTGCGATTTATGTCATCTTGCTTCTGTGGCATTTTTTTCATCCCAGCTTTTCTTCTCAATTCATTCTGGTCAATTAATATATGATTATCTAGATTTTTAGCGAGTTTTTCTGCGCTTGTCTGTTTGCCTGTTGCTGGCAGACCTGCAAGTAAAATTAGATGATTTTGCATAGAGTATTCTATATTCCATATTTAAATAAATTTCTATAGGCTTTTATAGAATATCTATTTAGCATTCCAGACTTTATCAGAATGTTCGAAATCGTTATCATAATCTGAATATAACTCTCTCACACCATTATTTAATCTGCTCAATCTAATCTCTTCGGGATATGGAATTTTGCTATCTAAAAAATAGTTTAAAATCGGGGCTGTGGCATGAGCAGTAGAGAATTCTCCGGCCATCTCTAATTGTCTAGGATTATAAATTCCAACGAATCCTTCAGTGAAAAATCTTCTGCCAGCGTTTATATTATATTTAACGCATTCAAAAACCTCCTGAGAAACTTCTGCACCAAAAACGCTATGAATAGATGGGTATATAGTATCTGCCTTTAATAGGATAACTGGATTTTTTTCTTCTGGCATCCATTTAAATATTCTAGTAATGTCCTTAGCTTGAATAAAAACATCATCATAAGGTTTTATATTGTTCAAAATACCTTCCTGAATTAATTTAATATCTTCAATATTTGCCCAATTTATAGGCCTGCCTTTCCAATCAACATTTTTATCTCTAAAATTAATCTCTTCTTCTACTTCTCTCTTTAAAACATCATAAGGCCCTTTATTCCTTTCAGATAATTTGGGATTTCCTCCAAGCAGATTTGGTTTGCTAGAATAAATTATTCTTGGATAACCTCCATCATATCCGCTAAGGATAACTTCTCCCTCTCTTTTGGGAGAATAAACAAACATCACGCTTGGATGTGTGCGAAGGATTTTTCTTTCCATTATTTTATTCTTTTGGCCATCTTTATAAAGATTTGTATCCCAATCCGATAACTATCATAATCTTTATAAAGAATTTTCTAATTATTAATATAATGATTTCGCTATTCGTTAATATAAAATCAGTCGGATTTGATTTAGATAATACTTTATATAAAAATAATCCGGAAATAGATGACAGAATTGTAATAGAAATAGCAAAAAAGATTTTAGAATATAAACCGGAACTTGGTAGCATCGAGAATGCGCGAGAGCTTTGTGATAGGCTATATATAGAAACTGGTAGCAGGACACAATCTTTAAGGAATCTAGGGTTTAAAAATGCGGGAGAAGTTGTATATGAATGCATGGAAAGAGCGGATTTTGTTGATTTAATCAAGCTTGATAAAGAAGTAGTAAATTTAATAAATGAAATTCGCAATAAATATTCTACATTTTTAATAACATCTACTGTTAGCGATATGGCTATTAAGAGATTAAGAAAAATAGGTTTACATGAAGGTTTATTTGATTATACTTTATTTGGAGAGAGTGCTATGCCAAATAAAAAAATTGATAGCTCAATTTTTTCATATTTTTTAAAACAATCAAGATATCTCCCCCACGAACATGTTTATATCGGCGATAATCTAAAAGGAGACATACTTCCTGCAAAGTCTTTAGGAATTAAAACAATAGCAGTTGGAAAAGACATTTCACAAGCAGATTATTCAGTTAAAGAAATTTATGATGTAAGAGAATTATTATTGTAACTATCCTTAATTCAACTAAATAATCTTTGATTCTGCAAAGAACCTGTAAGATGGAATTCTATTCTATAATCTCTTGCAATTTGTTCTAGTCTTTTAGGAGCAGAGAATGTTTGATTCATACCGTTTATTCCGTATCCTCTTAAATAGCCTGTTGTTATAAATATTTTAGGAATAGCTCTTTTTTCATAAGAATTAGAACATTTATTATCAAAGAAGAAAGCATCCCAGAAATCTTTAACTTTAGAATTATATATAATATCTTTCTCTTTTGAAATTTTCAATTTTTCTAAGGATTTTTCCAATTCATTCATCTTTATTTCAGGGTCATCTAAACTTGAGATTAAGTCAAAATTTATTTCTCCGTTCTTTAATTTTTCTAAGACATTTAATTCAATATTAGTTCCAACAACTAAAATTTTATCAGAACTAAGAACATTAGCTAAATAAGGATCAGAATATAAAATGTTAATGCAATCTTCATCGACATAATTACTCAATTTATTTTTCTCTTTTTCTACTTCTTTTTTTAAAATACTATAATGCATATTTTAGTTAACATGATTATTATTAAAAATCTTTTGAAAGAGAGTTCTTTAGCAATTCTATATATTATTTAACAATAATCTTTTTATATAGCGATTTAGTTCATAAAAAATGACTGAAGAAATAGAACAAATAGGGCTAAGTGCATTAAGAAAAGCATATAATGTAATTTTCAGTTTAGGAGAATCTGGAAAAAATAAAGTTAGAAATAACATTCACGGCGAGATATCTTTATTAGCAGATATAGAAGCAGAAAAAGCAGTTCTAGATACACTGAAAGAATACAATTTACCTATAAGAATTATATCGGAAGAGCACGATATAATTAATTTATCTAATAATCCAAAATTTCTCGGCATTTTAGATGGTTTGGATGGCACAAAAGAATATGAAACAAAAGGCCCAAATGGCAGATACGGAACAATGTTCGGTATTTTCAATGGAATAAACCCAAATTATTCTGATTACATATTCTCAGGAATAATAGAGCACCCCACAAGAAAATTATTCTATGCAGTAAAAAATAAAGGGGCCTTCATTATAGAAAATAATTCAAAAAATAAAATAAAAACATCAAATAAAAAAGAATTAAGTAAGGAAACTATAATTTATTATCATAAAGATGCAGAAAAAAAATTTAATGTTGATAATAGTTATAGGAAGCTATTATCAGAATTTAAAAAATTTAATTTTACAGATATGTACGCTGCCCAAACAAAGTATATAGATATTGCTTCCGGGAAAGCTGATTTAGCATTAGAATTTACACGAAAAAGAAATTTAGAAATTGCAGTAGGCTTTGGATTAATAAAAGAAGCAGGAGGGTCTACATTAGATATAAATGGCCGAGATTTAGGGCAAAATAGATATTTTAAATTTGGCTATAATAAAGAAGATCATAAAACTCTTCTTGTAGCCGCAACAAAAGAGCTGGCACTATCTATAATCAATCGCCAGTATAAGTAGGAATTTTATATTCAAACTCATTAGTATAATCTAAAATTGAATTTCTAGGTTTCCCAATATGTTTTATCTTTACATTATAAGGGTTAGGAATTACAACATTTTTATAATCTGATAAAATGCATGGTACTGCCCACGCGCATAAGATTCTGCCTTCTCTAATATCTTTTAAGTTACATATAGTAGCAAAGCCCTCATTTTTTATGTTTTTATCTTCATTTAGATTTCTCCTTACCAATTCAAAAATATTTTGTTTTATCTTTGAAACAAACACACTCTGTAAAGCATCGAATTCTGCTCTTTTTTCAAAAGATGGGAAACTACAAAGATAATCTCTATAAGGTACAATATTAGAGATTATTTCATTTTTAATTAGTAATATGTCGCCTTCGCTTGCGAATGATTTTATCTCTTGAGGTGGCTGCCAGTCTCCTATTACATCCTTCAAACTTGCTTTCCTATCATTTATGTACTCTTGATTAGAAGATAATTCTTGGTTAATTTCTCTTAATAATATCTCCAAAGGAGACTTATCTTTTTTTTCGTGGTTTCCTCCTATTAAGTTTATAGCTCCTCTAAAACATTTTGTAGGATAGGTTTCATCATATCTACTAACTAAAAATTCTCCTGTTTTCTCTGCTTCTATAATCACTACACCAACATGATGCCTAATTTTTCTCATAACCACCAAATAAATATCTAATATATAAATTAATATGTTAGTAAATTATAAGAAATAAATATAGAACAAACTTCAATAAGATTTAAGTATAGTTCTTTAATAATTTTAACATGTCGTTTTACAAAAATAAGAATGTTTTAGTCGCGGGAGGAACAGGGCTTATAGGCGTCCCTTTAGTGAAAAATCTAATAGGGGGAGGCGCTAAAGTTAGAATCGCTTCTCTTGATGACAAATCAAGAGCTCATCCAGAAACAGAATTTTTCCAAGTTGATTTGCAAGAATATAGAAATTGTTTAAATGTTTGTAAAGATATGGATTATGTTTTTAATCTTCTTTGTATAAAAGGCTCTCCAAAAATAAATAAAGAAAAACCGGCAAGTTTTTTCGAGCCAATGATATTATTTAATACAAATCTTTTAAGGGCTGCAAGAGATATGAATGTACAACATTATCTTTTTTCAAGTACTTATGGCGTCTATCCAAGCGCAGAAGTTTATGATGACTCTATTGATGTGTTAAGAGTTCCTCTTGCTGAAAATGATTTTTTCACAGGCCTTGCAAAAAGAGTAGGCGAAGCACAAGTAAGAACGTATAAAATTGAATATGGTTTGGATAATATCTCAATTGTTCGCCCCTCTAATACTTATGGGCCCTTCGATAATTTCAATCCAGATAGCTCAATGGTAATTCCTTCTTTAATAAGAAAAATCTTAGAAAGAGAAGAGCCAATAACAATTTGGGGAGATGGTTTTCAAGTAAGGGATTTTATTTATTCAGATGATGTCGCAAAAGGAATGATGCTTGTAATGGAAAAGAATCCTGGCGTGGAAAATCCGGTAAATTTAGGTTCTGGCCTTAAAAATACAATAAAAGATGTTATAGAAATAATATTAAGTAATGCAGATATCAGGCCAGAAATAATTTATGACACAACAAAAAATTATGGCGATAAAATAAGAACAATGGATATTTCCCGTGCAATTTCCTTCGGATTTAAACCTAAAATATCTTTAGAAGAAGGAATAAAAAATACTATGGATTGGTATAGAGAAAATAAAAATATCTTAGATAGGCGTTTTGATATTTTTAGGGAAAGATATATAAGTAGAGATATATAGAAAAAAATGCAAGAAAATAAAATGGGCGCTGCAAAAAAAGAAAAAAAAATAAAAGTTGGCATGGTGCAGATTAATAATAGTTTTGACAGACAGAACTATCTTCCTCTATCGCTGGGATTTCTGCACTCTTATGCGCAGAAACATGCTAAAAATTTCAATGATTTTGAATTTTCAATGCCAATCTACAAAAGAATAGCAATTGATGAGGCAGTCGAGCATCTGTCTGATTCAGATATTACATGCTTCAGCACATATGTTTGGAATTTTGAAATATCAAAAGCAATAGCAGAGAATTTAAAGAAAAAAAATCCGGAAACAACGATTTTCTTTGGTGGCCCGCATATTCCTGATACAAAAGAGAAAGGACTTGAGGATCTTCTAAGAAAAAACCAATTTATTGACTTTGCCTCTCCAGGGGAAGGCGAGATGGTCTTCAAATCATTCCTGGAAAATTATCCAGAAAAGAACTGGAGAAAAGTACCTTCTTTAGTCTTCCTTGATGAAAATGGTAATTTTTCATATACTTCAAGGGCATTAGGTATTCAAAATCTCAATACAATTCCATCTCCTTTCCTAGAAGGTTATTTTGATTCTTTAATAAAAGCAAATCCAGATGAGATATGGATAGGGCTATTTGAAACCAACAGAGGATGTCCTTTCAATTGTCGTTTCTGTGATTGGAGAAGATTAGTAGCAAAAAGAGGCATAACTAATTATAATCTTGAAGAAAGAATATTCAAAGAAATAGATTGGTTTAGTCAAAATAAAATTGAATTTGTATATTGTTGCGACGCAAATTTCGGAATATTTAAAGATAGGGATTTAGCAATTGCAGAGCGCTTTGCTGAAAATAAGGCAAAATATGGCTATCCTCACCGTTTCTCAGTGCAAAATACAAAAAACTCCACAGAGATGACGTATGAAATTCAGAAAGTGCTTAATGATAGTGGCTTAGATAAGGGCGTTCTTTTGGCATTTCAATCACTTCATGAGCCGACTCTTGAAGCTATAGATAGAGGCAATATAAAACTTTCAACATATCATGAATTGCAAAAAAGATTCACAAGTGAAGGAGTTACAACATTTTCAGATATTATATTAGGTTTGCCTCTGGAAACTTACGAAAGTTTCACAAATGGTGTATCAACACTTATAGAAAATGGCCAGCATAATAGGATTCAATTCAATAATTTATCAATGTTGCCCAACACCCCCATGGTAGATGATAAAGAAAAATACGATCTTCAGATTGTAGAATCTGACATGATAAATATTCATGGCAGTTTAGGAGAGTGGACAGATAACATATATGAAAGACAGCAATTAGTTGTTGGAACTAATACAATGCCAAAAGAAGATTGGGTGAAAGCAAGAAACTTTGGTTATATGGTTGCATTTTTGCATTTTGATAAAGTTCTGCAAGTGCCAAACATTTTGTTAAATACACAATATGGAATTAGCTATAAAGAAATAACAGATACATTTATCGAAAATCCCTTAAAAACGCAAGTAATTGGAGAAATTAGCGATTTGTTTTCTGAACAAGCTAGGAATCTGCAAAAAGGTGGAGCTGAATATATCCATTCAAAGCAATGGCTAAATATATGGTGGCCAGCAGACGAATATGCTTTAATTAAGCTGGCAATAGAAGGAAAACTCAATACCTTCTACCAAGAAGCAGAGTCTACACTCGATCACTTGCTCAGACAAAAAGGCTATAAAGACCACGATAAAATTCTTCAAGAGGCAATTTATTTTAATAAAGAACTGCTAAAAATGCCTTTCAACGAGCAAGATAAAAAAATAGTTCTAAATCATAATATATGGGATATTTACAGAACAGGCCTAATAGCTGAAAAAGCACAAATAAAAGAGGGAGAATTCCTTTATACAGTAAATAGAACCAGCGATAAATGGGATTCATGGGAAGATTGGTGCAGGAAAGTTGTTTGGTGGGGAAATAAAAAAGGAGATTATATATACTCTTGTCGTCCACTATCAAAGGAGAAAAAAGATGTTAGAACTGTCATTGCTCAATAAGAATGATATAGACTACTCAGCAAAAGAAAGAATTTCTTATAAAATTAGAGAGAAATTTCCAGAAGGAAGATGTGAAAAAATTCTCTTAATAAATCCTCCTCAAACAACAAGAGATGCATTTGATTTTAAGATGGCACAAGCAAGAAGCTACCCGTGTTATCCTCCTTATAATCTTGCTCTTTTAAGCAGGAATTTAGAAGAAAAAGGATATACAACAGATATTTTAGACATAAACCATGAGATATTAAGTCAAGTTTCTAAGGCGAACAATCACAACTTTAATTATGATAACTGGAAATCATTATTGCAAAAAAAGATAGACGAATTTAAACCAGATCTGGTAGGAGTTACATGTATGTATACAATGGTTCATAATGAAATGAAAGATATAACTGACTATATAAAGCAGCACAATAAAGTCCCTATAATAGTTGGAGGAGCACATCCAGCACTAGCAGCAGAAGAAGTTCTAAAAAAAACAGAAAGTATAGATTTTGTATCATTCTACGAATCAGACAACAGCTTCCCTGATATGGTGGACTTTATCAACGGGAAAGTTAATGATGAAAAATTGACGCAGATAGCAACATTAGTAAATGACCAATACGTATCAGCAGACGAAAGAGACACCCCTTCTCCAGAAAGAATATCCTTATTGCCTAAATGGCACAATCTAAGACTGGGAGAATATACGAGGGTAGGCAAAATAGGAGCTTATGCTAGTTGGATGAGAGGAGAAGATACACGATGTTGTACAATTCTCGCTAGTAGAGGATGTAGGGCCCACTGTAGTTTTTGTTCTGTAAGAGAATTTAACGGCAAGGGAGTAAGACATAGGTCAATAGAAAGCGTATTAACAGAAATGGAGATCTTAAAAAATGATTATGGTATAGAGCATTTTGTTTGGCTTGATGACGATTTATTTGCAGGAAGAAAACAAACAGAGAAATTATTTAGTGAAATAGCAAAAAGAAATCTAGGAATAACATGGGACGCCTCAAATGGGGTTATTGCTTCTTGTCTAACTTCGGAATTGGCAGAACTTTCAGAAAAATCAGGATGTATAGGGATGAGTTTCGGAGTAGAATCAGGAGATCCAGAAATTTTAAGACAAATGCGCAAGCCCGCTTCATTAGGGAAATTCGTAGAAGCCGCAGATATAATGAAAAAACATCCCCATATATTCACTAAAGGATTTCTTATTATTGGTTATCCTGGAGAGACAATAGGCCAAATATGGAATACTATAGGACTGGCTAAAGAAATGCATTTGGACTGGTATACATTACAAAAAGCAATCCCACTTCCAGCAACAGATATGGCCAAAGAGATGTACGAGATAGGGCAAATAGAATCTCAAAATATAACAGCGGAAGCCCAGAACAGGTTTATGTCAGGCTTCGGCAATACAGCTGCGCGAGAATATGAAAGAAAAAGAAAATTAATCAAGGAAGATTTTTACAATATCCTTCTAGACAAACCTAAAGACCATGTGCCTAATCGTGATGAGCTTACAGATATGTGGTTTCTTGCAGATTATTATATAAACTTCGAGGACATACCTAAAGAGAACAATCCTATTAAATTGCAATTAAAGGAAAAATGGTTGGAAGAAGTTTGTATGCGAAAAAGCTCAGAGAATCCAATAGGAAATTTATATTTGGCCGTTGTAAGAGATAAACTAGGCAAGAATGAGCAAGCAGGCGAGAATAGAAAATTAGCCAAGCAATTTATTGGAGAATCTGAATTTTGGTCAACTAGATTCACAGGCTTGGGGCTTGATAAATTGCTAGAACCAACCAAATAAATATATTTCTAGACAATCTAAATACTTTTATAATCATTTTATTCAAGAAAAATATGAGAGAAACAATTTTAGTAACAGGCTCTAGCAATGGCATCGGAGAAGCTATAGCCAAAGTATTTGCAGATAATTATTATGATATTATTATACATGGTAGAAATGAAGTAGATTTAAAAAGGGTTTACAAGGATATATCGGGCAAAGGAGTAAATTGTTATTCTATAAATGGCGATTTAAGGGAAGACAAGACCCTGAATAATCTTTACGATATTGCAAAAGAAAAAGACATCAGTATACTATTTAATAATGCAGGAGCACTTTGTCCAGCAGTTACATTTGATAAACTTGACAATAGAGACTTGGAAGATGTCATAAGAGTAAATCTCCTAGTCCCAATTAAATTAACTAGAATGATTTATCCTTTGTTTCTTAACAAGTCTGATGGCACCATAATTAATATGAATTCTATAATAGGGATGGAAGTAAAAACGGGCAAGCCTGTTTTTAGCGGTGCTAGATGGGGCCTTAGAGGATTTACAGAATCTTTTAGATTAGAGGCAAAAGAAAGAGGCATAAAAGTCATGGGCATATATCCTACTAGAGTAAAAACCAAACCGGAATTTGAGTATGGCATGGATCCAAATGAAACTGCAAGAAAAATATACGATGCTTATAAAAATAGTATAGATGATTTAATCTTAGACGGCCGCCCAGAACAATATAGGCCAAAAAAATAAGATGTCAAAAAATAAAGTCTTGGTTTGTGGAGCAACTGGATTTATAGGAAGAAAC
>CAYIGH010000019.1:0-16427 GCA_964362915.1 Candidatus Woesearchaeota archaeon
TATAGTTTCTGGATCCCTTCCTAGCAAGTGAGCTTGAGAAGCAATCTTATCATCTGTAAGACCTATTTTCTTTAGAGTTTCATAGGCTCGCCTAATTTTTTCTTCATTTGTATTGCTATTTTCTACCCATTTTCTTGAGAAGTCAGATATTTCATGACCTTCAAGAATTTCTTCTAAAACTGCCTGTTTAGTCATATCTTAAATTGAGAAGTATAGTTTTTAAATCTATTGGTAAATGTAATTACTTAGTAGTAAAATTAAGTGGTTGATTTTCAAATTGCCAGAAAAACTTTTAGAATTCTATAACGCCGAACACCCATTAAGTTAACAATACACAGTCCACAAAACCCTTAAAAACCCTTCCTGCTATTCCCTATCCATGAAAGACGAATTTGGAGATTTTGAAGAGATAAAAGATATTAGTCCATCAAAAAAACAAGAAGAACAAAAAAACCAAGAAACCAATACTAGAATTAGATTCCCAAGAAATAATGAAATAATAGGAATAGTAGTTCAGAGATTGGGCGGCAACAGAATGGAGGTAAAATCAACTGATGGCAAAACCAGAAATTGCAGAGTTCCAGGAAGATTCAAAAGGAAATTCTGGCTTCGGCCTGGAGATTTTGTTATTATAACACCTTGGCCGGATGATAATAACAAGGGAGATATAGTATTTCAATACAATAAAAACGTCATTCATCAGCTTAAAAAGCGCGGTTTAATTGGCAATCTGGCCGCTGAATTTTAAAATGGAATAAAGAATCATCTAAAGTCTATAAGGAGAAATCTTTAAATTCATACGAAACCCTTTTCCTGAATGCAAGAAACAAAAAAACTAGATTTTCATAAGATAGAGAAAAAATGGCAGAAAAAATGGGAGAAGAAAAAAGCATTCCAAGCAAAAGAAACAAAAAATAAAGGCAAATACTACGTTCTAGAAATGTTCCCATATCCCTCTGGTTCTGGTCTTCATATGGGCCATGCTTTCAATTATACAATAGGAGATATATATGCCAGATTCAAAAGAATGTCTAGATTTAATGTTTTATATCCAATGGGCTATGATTCATTTGGCCTCCCAGCTGAAAATGCCGCAATAAAAGAAAAAGCCCACCCGAAAAAATACACTGAAAAAGCAATTAAAAATTTTATACAACAGCAAAAATCCCTGGGCTTAAGCTATGACTGGACAAGAATGCTGAAAACATCAGACCCTGAATACTATAAATGGAATCAATATTTTTTCCTGAAATTCTATGAAAACGGACTGGTTTATAGAAAAAAGTCAAGTGTAAATTTCTGCATTAAATGCAACACTGTCTTAGCAAATGAACAAGTGCATAACGGAAAATGTTGGCGTCATTTAGATACAGACGTAGAAATAAAGCAGCTAGAACAATGGTTTATCAATACAACAAAATATGCAGAAGAATTACTCCAGGAAATTCCAAAACTAGACTGGCCAGAAAGAATAAAAACGATGCAAAAAAACTGGATAGGAAAAAGCGAAGGAACAGAAATAATATTCAGGATAAAAAATGAGCCATGGAAAATATTTACAACGCGCCCGGACACATTGTTTGGAGTTACATTTCTTGTAATATCTGCCCAGCATCCGGACTTAACGGGTCTTGTTGCAGAAAATAAAAAGCAAGAAGTGAATAATTTCTTGAAGCTGCTAAAATCTACAAAGCAGGAGGATATAGGTAAACTAGAAAAAGAAGGGGTATTTACAGGAAGTTATGCAGAGCACCCGCTAACGAAAGAAAAATTACCAGTCTATGCAGGGAATTTTGTTCTAGCAGAATATGGGTCTGGCATGGTAATGGCTGTTCCTGCTCATGACCAACGTGATTTCGAGTTTGCAAAAAAATATAATCTTCCCATTAAAACAGTTATACAGGGCGCGGATAAAAAAATAGACATAAATAATTTAAAAGAAGCTTATGAAGGTTCAGGCCATTTGATAAATTCAGAGGGCTTTAATGATTTGTTCAGCGAGGAAGCAAAAACACATATAACCAAAGCATTGGAATATAAAAGTCTAGGCAAATCCACTATTCAATATAAATTAAGAGATTGGCTTATCTCAAGACAAAGATATTGGGGCACCCCAATTCCAATGATTTATTGTGAAAAATGTGGGATTGTTCCTGCTCCAGAAAACTCTCTTCCCATAAAACTTCCTGAAAAAATTAGGTTTGGGAAAGGGAACCCCTTAGCTACAAATAAATCCTTTTTACATATAAAATGTCCGAAATGCAAGTCAAAAGCAAGAAGAGAAACAGACACAATGGATACATTTTTTGATAGTAGTTGGTATTATCTTAGATTTACAGATAATAAAAATAATAAAAAGCCTTTTGATAAAGAAAGAATTCTACATTGGCTTCCAGTTAATCAGTACATTGGAGGAGCAGAGCATGCAAATATGCACTTAATTTATGCAAGATTCTTCACTAAAGCTTTAAGAGACTTAAATTTCCTGAATTTCAGTGAACCATTTAAAAAACTCTTCAATCAAGGCATGATTCATGGAGAAGATAACTATGTAATGTCAAAATCAAGAGGCAATATTGTAGATCCCTTAGAGATAACTAAAAAATATGGTGCAGATACACTGCGTTTCTTCTTAGTCTCAGTAGCCTCTCCTGATAAAGATCTTATCTGGAGCAAGGAGGGAATAGAAGGAAGTTTGAGGTTTGTGAAGAGACTTTATACGTTATTATCAAATATACAACTAGGAAATTCTTCAAAGAGATTAGAACACCGGATTAATAAAACAATAAAAAGCATTACAGCGGAAATAGAAGATTTAAAGTATAACACTGCAATAATAAAAATCAGAGAGCTCTTGGAAAAAATCGAGAACGAAAGAGAAATAAGTAAGTCAGATTTAGAATCATTTATAAAACTCATCTCTCCTATAACTCCCCATATTGCAGAAGAACTCTGGCAAAAATTAGGTAAAAAATCTCTGGTTTCATTAGAATCTTGGCCAAAGGCAGACGAATCAAAAATCTCAGAAAAATTAGAAAAAGAAGAAAAAATCCAAGAACAAACAATAGAAGATATAAAAAACATTTTAAATTTAATAAAACAAAAACAAGATAAAGAACCGTCAACAGTATATTTATATACAATTCCGAAAGAAACTGAAGCTTATAATATACAATATCTGGAAAATAAATTGAACAAAAAAGTAAAAACATTCGCAGTTAATGATTTAAAGAAATACGATCCTGAAAATAAATCGCAAAAAGCCAAACCAGGCAAGCCAGGCATTTATATAGAGTAATAAGATTTAAATATTGTTTCTAAATTTAGGATTTATGGCAGTAAAAGAATATGAAACAGACGAAGGATTCGGCTTCAGATTAGAAGCAAGACTAAAAAATGCTGCTTTAATAGGAGCAAGAGAGTCTTTAGGATTAACTCAAAAAGAAGCAGCAGGAAGAATTGGAATTAGCCCATTATGTTTAAACCGTTATGAAAATATGAGAGCTTACCCAACAGAAAAAAAGCAAAAACAAGTCTGCAGTTTTTATAGAAATAAAGGAGTTTTTCTATTAGAAGAAGATGTATTTCCTGAAGAATTAAAAGAATTTCACCCAAGAAAATATTTAGTAGAAAAAACAATTCCAAAATCAAAATTGCTTTCATTATCAGAAATCGACAGAAAACTTCTCCCACTTGCTGAAGATGAAGTGGAAAAACAGCTTGAATATAATGAATTTAAAGAAGAATTTGGGAAAGTAATATCAACTTTATCATATAGAGAACAACAAGTCATAAAAATGAGATATGGTTTTGAAGAAGAATCAATTACATATTGTCAAATTGGAGAAAAATTAAAAATAAGCAAGGAAAGAGCAAGACAACTTGAATTAAGAGCCTTACTAAAACTAAGGCGCAGATTAACAAGCGGAGAATATAATAAAAATATAACGGATTTTATCAGAGAAAAATTACAATCAGAAAGAAAATATGAAAAATAGAGAATTACTTGTTATTGAAAAACTTATTTTTTCATTTATCACTGGCGAATAATCGCTCAAATATATAAACTTCAGTTACTACTAATAGACATGAGTAAAAATAATTATATTATACCTGAGCAATGTATGAAATGTGGATCAGTCTTTGATCTCTGGTATGATTTGTCAGAAGCAGAGTCTAATCCATATAATGAAGAAATCCAGGAAAAGCTGGGCAGGAAATTATCAGAATATCTCTGCTGGGACTGTAAAAAGCAAATAATAATAAAAATCTCAAAATCTGAAGAAGATGCAGAAAATTCCTCAGATGAAGATCTTTTTCTTGATTGGGATATTGAATAGTTGAAGAATTTTTATAACAAATTTATAGAATCTTTGAATTCAATTGTAAATTTTCCACTCATCCCTCAAAAGTGATTCTATGTCTCGTCTTAGTGACTTGCTATATAAATTATCATATTCTAAAAAACATATAATTAACTTTCATGAACTATTTAAATAAAATAATATATCATAAAATATGACAATGCAAGGATACAACATGCCTGCAGTCTGTAGCCAGTGCGGAGAGCTCTTTGACTTAAGCTATGACATGAAAAAAAACATGGAAGAACTATTAGAAAAAGCAATGTCAAAGAGAAATAAAAGAAGCAATCTCTGCTGGGAATGCAGATATTCTTAATAACTTTTTTATTTTTTATAAATTAGTTTAAGCTAATTACTATCCATTAGAAACCCTTAAAAAGTCTTGTCCTTTTTTATTATATGGAAAGAACAAGCGAGCATTTAATTGTCGCCATTGCCCTCATTATATTCTTCCTCTTTATTGGAACAATCTTCTTTCATATAGTTGAAGGATGGCGATTTATTGATGCTTTTTATTATACTGGAATAACAATTACGACTGTGGGCTATGGTGATTTTATACCATCACACGACATTTCTAAGATTATATCTGTATTACTCGCGTTTTCAGGAATAGGCATTGTCTTTTATTCAGTTACTGTTCTTGCGGAAAAATATTTTGAAAGACAAGCAAAAAGAATTCAAACATTGCGGGAAAAACATGCTGGACATGATCATTTCAAAATTTTTCGAAAGCCTTTTTCAAAGCTTTTGTCTAAGAAGATAGTGCCAAAGATTAATTAACTTTATTAACATTGTCTAAAAATTAATTTAATGTCCCAATTAATAGAAGCAGTTATTATAGCAGTAATTCAAGGAATTACAGAATGGCTGCCTGTATCAAGCTCAGGCCATATTATTCTTGCGGAAAAACTTCTTAATTATGGGAACTCCTTAACATTTGATGTAGCATTACATTTTGGAACTTTAATGTCTGTATTTGTCTATTTTGGCAGAGATATTACAGATATAATTCGAGATCTTCTAAAACTTAAATTCTATACTGAAAAAGGAAAGTTTGGGATTCTACTAATAATAGCTACAATACCTGCTGGAATAGCAGGGTTTCTTTTTAAAGATGCTTTTGAATCAATATTTTCAAATCTTGCGATAGTTGCTTTAGGTTTCGGTATAACTGGCCTTATTCTTTTGATAGCAAGTCTTCCAATAACAAAACAAAGCAGACAAATAACAAAAACAAAAGCCCTAATAATAGGCACGTCTCAAATCCTATCGCTTCTTCCAGGAGTTTCACGTTCAGGTACAACAATCTCAATCTCTCTTCTTCTTGGTCTAAAAGAAAAAACAGCTTTGAAATTCTCATTTCTTATGTCAATTCCAATAATCTTTGGAGCTAACATAGTAACAATAGGCAACCAAACCCTTCCTTCAGAACTAATCTGGGCCACTTTGGTTTCATTTATAGTCGGCCTTATATCCCTTCATTTAATCTACAAATATATCCTCACGTCAAAAACAAATCTGAGATATTTCGCGATTTATGCTTTATTATTGGCTTTAACAATTGGGATTTTTTTGATAGTTAAATAAAGAATTCCTTATTTTTTATAAAGAGAGAAATGAACTGTTATTTATGGCAATTAATATATAGTTATTTGTTTTTTAGATGAAATGGCATATTGCAGGATTTGCGGGAAATATGAATGCAAGGAGCACAGCATGTTTCTTGGAAAGATTAGAAGTATCAGCAATTTTTCTGGATCTTCGCCTCCTGAAGTTTTTGTGGGAAAATGGAATTATCCTAATGTTTATACTGGAATTTTGTCTCCTGAAGAGTATGGAAATACTAGTGTTATGAGCTCTGCTGAAGAATGGCATACAAGGAAGTTGGGAATTCGGGATGTTATTGGGTTGAGGAGCAAATTAATTTATGGCAGGATGCAGAGTAATGTTCGGAAGGCTTCTTTTGGAAATAGCAAATTCCTAAGTGTTTTACAGGAAGTGGCAATGACTTCTAAATCAGTGGCAAGTGAATTTAAGTTGAAGAAGCCCATTAGGAGAAATGATGAAAAAGAGAATAGAGTTCCATTGATCTCTAATGCTGGGGAGGTTGAGAGTGTTAGATTGCAGGAGAATCCTAAAATAGAGAAGAAAGTAGAGTATTTAGTTAATGATGATGAGATCAAGTCTAAAGATGCTTTGCTTGAATTGGAAGGATCTGGTATTGATACATCCACTATGATTAAGTTATTGAGTGCTGGATTGTTGGGGATGAGAAAGAATAGAAAGTTGGTGCCGACAAGATGGTCTATTACTGCTGTTGATTCTAATTTATCTGAAGAAAAGATTGATAAAATTAGATATTATCCTGAAATCCAAGACTATAAGGTTTTTCATGATGAATATGTTGGCAATCATTATGAGATTTTATTAATACCCAGATATTGGAGTTTTGAAGTTATTGAGATTTCTTTGAAGAGTTCTGGAGTTTGGCGAGATTTTGAGAGTATGTTTAGAAGGAAAAAATATGCGGAGAGTGTAACTGGAGCTTATTATGCGAATAGATTGGGGGTTTGTGAATATTTGGAAAGAATTAAGAAACAGGCCTCTGTATTAATTTTTAGAGAAATAAGGCCTGAATATTATGCTCCTTTAGGAGTTGGAATATTGAGGGAGACAACTAGGAGTGCTATGAATAGTGAAGGGAAAAAGTTTGGTAGCTTGAAAGAAGCATTAGATGATATACAAACTAGGTTAAGAATTCCTGTTGCAAGGTATTTAAAAGACAGTCAGATGATTAAGGAGATGAGGCAGAAGAGCTTGAGTGATTTTTGACTATTTTTTCACAAACTCTACGTTTTCGAAATTTCTGAAACCTTCATCTCCTGTTAGGAATTTTATTCCATGTTTCTTTGCAATGATATAACCTATTACATCAGGAATTGATAAATCCTTATATTTTATTTTTAGATCCATTGCTTTTTCTAAATCTTCAAGAGATACATCTACTAAGAAATCCCAATATTTTTTTGTCAGGTCATCAGCAGTTTTTTTATCTTTTTCCTTTTTGAGATTATAATTAAGTTCTGCTAAATTAAAAACTGTGGTAATAGCTTTAGCGTATTGGTATTTTTCATAATTAGCATTTCCTTCGATAATTCTAAATAAGGCATATGTGTCAAAGAAATATATCTCTTTTTCTTTGTTTTTCTGAGTTTCTTCATTCATCCCAGCTTTCTTTATCTCCTTCTTTTAAAATTTCTTCTATAGGCCTTTTGAATTTGAGTGCTCCAAAAGTTTCTCTTAAAGGATTTCTTTTTTTGCTAATTAGTATTTCTATTTTATCATCTTCAGAAAGTTTTTCTTTCTTAATTTTGTCCATAGGTATAACTACTCCAAATGACCTTCCCCATTTTTTTAATCTCGCTTCTATTTCTATCATGGTTATATTGATATAATTAAGTATATAAGGGTTTCGGTTTTTATTTTTTTATTATATAAATCTTTAAATAGTATTTTTTTAATGATTGTCTTTATGGAAAAAAGAGTTTACTTATCTGGTCCTATTAAGGGATTGGTTTATGAGAGCGTTATTCGCTGGAGAGAATATGCAACAGCTGAATTGGCAAGATATGGAATTATTGGTGTTTCGCCTTTTAGGGCTAAGGAACATTTGAATCATAGGAGGATATTGGAAGAACCAGATGAGAATGTTATAAGCTGCCAGAAAGGGTTAACAACGAGAGATAGGTGGGATTGTATGCATTGTGATTTGTTATTGGCGAATTTATTAGGAGCAAAGGAAGTTTCTAAAGGCACTATGATTGAGTACGGTTGGGCCGATGCTTTTAGGAAGCCGATTATTACAATTATTGAAAGAGAAGGGAACGTGCATGATCATCCTATTATTAGGGAACTTACTGGATTTAGAGTTGAGGATTTGGAAGAGGGGTTGGAAGTTGCTAGGAAGATATTGAGTTATTGATTATCTTTAATAGCTTCTTTAATATTTCTATTGAGTTGTTTCATTGATTCTTCTAATTGCTGCTTATTCTTTGTGCCTGTACAGACGAGTTTGCCATTGCTGAACAGGAGGAATGTTGCTGTTGGCTCAACTAATTTATAAACAAGCCCTGGAAATTGCTCTGGTTCATATTCTGTATTTTCTAATTGAAGAGCAAGGACGTTTAAATTGAGATTTAGATCTATGCTGCCTGAAGCTACAATGTTTTGGACTGTAATTTTTGGTTTATCTGTTATCTTGATGCCAATTTTTGCTATTTGTTTTATGACCTGATTAATTACTTCTTTAACTTGAGCAATACTCTTTGTTCCTGTGCAGACTAAATTTCCTGAGGAGAATACCAGCACAGCTGATTTTGGTTTTTTTATTCTTAAAACAAGCCCCGGAAATTGTTCTGGATTATACTCTGTGTTACTTTGCGATCTGGCAAGTTTTGTTAATGATATCGGTTTTCCAAGAGATGTTGTGGCAACAATATTTTGGACTTTTAGATTTGAATGGGGCGCCATTTTATTATTTTTCATGGTTTAAAAATGGAGATGCTTTATAAAGCTTTGTAAATTGTTTTTTATAACTATAAAATAGTTAAAAATATGCTTTGTCCGGAAAGATAAAATAACAAAGACAAAAATAAAAAAAGTTTGACTATCATTAGAAGAAATCTTTATTATTCTTTTAATATTATATAGAATAATATGCCATCCAAACTCTCTTCTCTTCATAAATTATTTTCTACTTTTTAGAGAATGAATTTGTGTTCTTTTTAATACAGAATTAACTGTTTCGTTCATCCATCTCGTGCCAAAATAATCTGGGAGTTTAATGCATTTCCGACGATAAAATCCCTTTGGTTTTTTATTTTTATAACTTCTTTTATCTCTTTTCCTAACGGGAGCATAGAAAGTTATTCCATTCTCACGCGCAATTTCATGCAAATGTTCTGAATCATATGCTCCATCACCAATACCGAAAATATTTCTTATTGTGTTTCTTTTAAATATTCTTTCTGCAACTTTAACGTCATGTTCACGATGTGTTATTAAACTAAAGTCTAGAATTATTTGTGTTTTGACGTCGATAAATAAGTCTGCTTTGGCATATGGCATTTGTGGTATTTTACCAATTTCTTTAGCTCTCTCCTCATAGTGTCTGCTTCTTTGCCATGAATCAAAACCAGTTCCGTCAATAGAAGTTAGTTCAATCTTCTTAGGTATAAGCAACTTACAAATTTTTCTTATTATTTTCATATCAAACAATTTTAACCAATCGTGCAATGTACTTTTCTTTGGAATTTTCTTCAATCCCAACCAATATCTCCATTTAGATTCGGTTAAATCCTCATCGATAAATTGTCTTATTGACTTTCCACTTCTTCGGAATAAAATTATTATTGAAACTCTTTGATAATTTGTGAATTCTTTATTTCCAGTTTTGTTAAAGTGTAATGGCAAATCTGAAGAATGGAAAAGATTAAGTAATTGCTCTTCTAAATTATTATTAAATTTAGGTAGGACAATTTGTTGTATCAAGTCCTATCTAAATTTCCTTAGATTAACTATTTTTCGGTTGAACTCCGGACAAAGCATAAAAATACAAAGATTTTTAAATAGGAGCTTTTTTTAATTTTATGACTCTAATAAATGGGAATTATAGGGAATATAGGTTAGATAATGGTTTAGTTGTGGCTTTGCAAAATACACCAATACAAACTATTGCTGCTAATATGCTCTTTACATTAGAGATCCTTTGAAAAAAGAGTAATTATTTTATTTCTTTTTCCACTTCTTTCAATGTGGCTATATCATGCACGCCTCTTTCAGGGCGGTAATGCGTTATTCTTGGAAATCTTAGGGCATAGCCTGAAGAGTAGCTCGGGCTTTTTTGGATATTCTGATATGTAACTGAAACGACTATTTTTGGCTTTAGTTTCACTTCTTTTCCTTTTTCTCCTGTTATTAATGGCTTTAATAGTTTTGTCATTTCTTTATAGCTTGTTCCTTCTTCTTCTTTTTCTTTTAAGCCGGAAGAGACTTTTCCTATTTCTAGGAAATCTGAATTTGATCTACATGCCACTATGTATGAAGTTAACCAGCCTGCTCTTTTTCCTGAGCCGTATTCTGCACCAACTATTGCCAAATCAAGCTCTGGGATATCTGGCTTTATCTTTACCATATATCCGACTCTTCTTCCTGGTTGATAGGGTGCGTCTAATTTTTTTATCATAATGCCCTCTTCTCCTATTTTTAGGGCTTTTTGATAGAAATCAAGCGCTTTTTTTTCACTTTCTGTTATGAATTGCATTGAGGGACGTATTTTTTTTTCAACTTTTTCTATTATCTTTTCTAAGAGTTTGCGCCTCTCTGCAAAGGGATGATCTTCTATTGCCTTGCTATTATAGTATAGAACATCGAAAATGTTTATTTCTACAGGCAGTTCTCTTTGTAATTTTTCTATATCATACTTTCTTTTTATTCTTTGGCTAATCGCTTCAAATGGCTTGTATTTTTTTGTTTTCGGGTCATAACCAACTACTTCAGAGTCTAAGATGAAGGAATGCCCTCTTACATGTTTTTTTATTACTCCAACAATATCAGGGAACTGGGAAGTTACATTTTCAAGACGCCTTGTAAATAGAGCAATATCTCCTTTTTCATTTTTGTTTATAATAACTCTGAATCCGTCATACTTATGTTCTATTGCTGCAGGCTTGCCGCATATTCTGAATGCTTCTTCTATACTTGCTACTTTTACAGGGAGCATTACTTTTAATGGCCTTCCTGGAATTATCCTAATTTCTCCGAGGGCTTTTTTTCCTTTTTGTGCTGTGTTAAAAACTATTGCATAGTCATTTGATAAATCATAGGATCTTTCTATTATCTCGCTGGCAGACTCATTTGGGAAGAATGCCTCTGCTATAGAATCTCTAATTACCCCTTCAGCTACGCCAATTCTGAGATCTGATAATAAAGTACGAATAATGTACTTTGCTTCTTTTCCCGATGCAGAATTTAATAACTCGGAGATTAAGGATAGTTTTTTTTCTACTGATCCTTTTCCCTCTATTTCTGAGACTTTTTTTAGATTGTCAAATAGCTTTGATGTTTTTAGACTTGAATGAAAAAGAGTTGCTTGCTTTCTTTTTCCTATTAGCTCTTCTGCTATTTCACCTAGGTCGCCTATTTTCCTCAACTTTTTATATATTTCTAATTCTGAAGCGCCTGATGCTTTCGAAATTGCCTTCATCACTAATTTATCTGATATACCAAATTCTCTAGGGTCGTAGTCAGGAAAGACTCTTCCTTTTAAGAGATATATCCATTCTGCTTCTCCATGCGATTTTAGTTTTTTTAGGAATTCTGCTAAAATTGAGACTTTTTCTAATCTTTTTGGGGTTTTTGCCAGGGAGTCATAGAGATTGATGAATTCTGAGTATTGCATATGTTAAATAATGCTGGAGGATATTTAATGGTTGTGATTAGATTTATTAAGTATTTTTTCTGATTATTAAGATGGAAGATGAAAAGAAACTTGTTAAGGCAAGTTTTAAGGAAAGATGGGAAGCATTGAAGCTTGCAGTTAGTTGGACTTATAAATCTTCTAAATTTCTAACTTTTATTATATTTTTCACAGCGATAGTTGGAGGATTGCTTGTTATTGTTGAACCTTATGTTTTCAAACTTATCATTGATTCTATTACTAAAAGCTCTGAACTGAATTTAGCCAGTAAATTTGGATTGGGAATTGTAGGAATTCTTATTGTATATGGAATTGCAAGAGTATTAAAAGGTTTATTATGGGATATTCAAACTACGATCAAGAAGATACATACTCAGAGATTGGATAGGTATGCAACGCAAGAGATGATGAGCAAGATCTCTTCTTTAGACGTTGTTTATTTTGAAGATCCAGAATATTATAATACTTTAACTAAAGCAAATACTAATTTATGGAGAGTGAATGAATTTTTATGGGAATGTACTTTTCTTTTAACGCAACTTATAAGTTTATTAGTTATTGTTGGAGCTTTATTAAGTTTTGATTGGAGAATTGTTGTTCTTATATTAGTTGGGGCTATTCCAGGCATTATACTTTCTATGAAATCTGCTAGAATTACTTGGGGGATTTTTGATTCTGCTTCTCCTATCTCTAGACAAGCATATTATTACAAGAGTTTAATGACGGATAGCCCTCAAGCTGTTAAAGAGATTAAATTATTTGGATTACAAAGTCATTTTTTAAAGAGATTTGATTATTTGATAGGAAAGTATATGAAGAAACAAGAAAAAAGCGCCCTCTTAGAGTCTCTTTTTATGATAGGAATAGGTTTCATTGAAGCGTTTTTGTCTATTATTGCCACATGGTTTGTCGTTAAAGGGTATTTAGATGGAAGAATTGGGATAGGAGATGTTGCATTCTTCTGGGCTCTATTATTCCAATTTGCTGATCATGCTAGATGGGTTGTTAGGCTTATTGGAAGTATGAATATTTCAGCTACCTTTGTTACTTATCTTCTAAGGATATTAAACTTTAAGCCGCAGATTGTCGAAATTAAAAATCCTAAGATATTCCCTAATAAATTAGAGAAGGGAATAGAATTTAGAAATGTTAGTTTCAAATATCCCAAGGCTAAGAATTGGTCTTTGAGAAATGTTAATTTTTTTATTAAGCCTGGAGAGAGTGTTGCTTTAGTCGGGGAGAATGGCTCTGGAAAAACAACTTTGATAAAATTGCTTTGTAGGTTGTATGATGTTTCTGAAGGGGAAATATTAATTGATGGAATTAATATAAATGAATATTCTTTAGATGAATTGTATGAGAATTTGGGAGTTATATTTCAGGATTTTATGAGATATGAAGCTTTAGTTGGCGAGAATATTGGATTTGGAAGAGTAAATGTTAAAGAAAAGGAAAAGATACATAGAGCTTCTGTAAAAGCAGAAGCTTGGGATTTTATTAAAGATTTAGAAGATAAATATAAGACGCAGTTGGGAAAAACTTTGAAAGAGAAAGGTGTTGAGTTGTCTGTTGGGCAATGGCAGAAAATTGCTTTGGGAAGAGCTTTCTTTAGAGATGCTCAAATTTTAATTTTAGATGAACCAACTGCTGCTGTTGATGCAAAAGCAGAGTATAGATTGTTTCAGAAATTTAAGCATTTGACTAAAAAGAAGACAACATTTTTGATTTCACATAGGTTTTCAACTGTTAGAATGGCCCATAAGATTATTGTCGTGGATAAGGGGAAAGTGATTGAGATGGGAAGTCATAGAGAGTTATTGAATAGAAATGGAGAGTATGCTAAGATGTTTAGATTGCAGGCTGAAGGGTATAAATAGAATTTACAACCAGCCACGCTTCTTTATGCCTTCATTTGTGATCTGGAAGGCGAGGGTTTTTTCTGGAAGGGAGCGGTGTTTAATTAGTTTTGCCGTGCGTTTTCCATTCTCATTTGAGAGTTCAATGTGGCATTTGGCCCAGTATTTTAAAATATCTCCTCCGACCATTCTTTTTTCCTCTTCCCAATTGTAGACCTGATTTGTTATAATAATAGGGATTTCACGCTTTCTTGCTATCTCTGCCAGGGTTTTTATTTGGTTTACTAATTCTGCATTTGTTTTTTGTATTTCTCTATTATCAGGGGAATTATTTCTAGCTGCTGCAAAATCAAGACGGTAGAGAATTGTCATGCCATCAACTACAATTAAAGAAACTTCTTTTTTCAGATTTCTTAAAAGATTTTTGAAGGATTCTTTTTGCTCTTCAAAATTTGTTGGTTTTAGCAAGAAGATATTCTTTAATATTTTATCTGTATCTTCTAGAGATAGTTGTTTTATTCTTTCTATACTAAATCCTCCCTCTGTATCTATGTAGATTATTTTATTCCCTTTTTTTGCTTGAGATACAGTAGCTAAAAGACAGAAGTTGGTTTTGCCTGTTCCTGACGGACCATATATTATTGTAACTATATCTGTTTCATAACCTCCATGAAGCCATTTGTTTAGGTCATAGCTTCCAGCAGATATTTTTGTCATACTCATTTAAGATAATTGCCTATATATAAAAATAATTATAAATAAAAAATTGCTTCTGTTTATCTTTTTCTCATTGCTTTTTCAGGCATTGGGTGAGCGAAGCACTTCTTACAGGTAAAAGAGTGAATTAGCAGTACAATAGCTGCTATCGCGATTATCCATTGGGTATAAGCCCATTGCCAGAAACCTATAGCAAATACTAAAATAATAATTGCTATGACTGCTTCGCAGATGCTTTTACACATATTACACCTCCTTTTGTTTCATATTAGTCGGATTTAGACTTAATAAAGTTAACTTTTTACTTCTTTTTTAAATTTGAAGAGATTTTTTCAAGATCTTTCTTAATTGAGGCAACTGCGTCTGAAACAGCTTTTTTTACTGTTTTATTTGATGTTTGGATTTTTATTATAACTGGTTTTGACGGATGCTCTTTTCTCCATGCAGCGAAGTCTACCTCTTCTTTATTTAGGTAGACTCTAAGAATTTCTGCAATAGTTGGATTATCCAGCTTAACTTCCAATTCATTTTTTTCCTGCTTAACTATTTCTGTATTCATAAAGAAAAAGGTACTAGAGGGTTTAAAAAGTTTTCTTTTTTATTCAATAATCTCAATATCAGACCCTGCAAGAGCTTCTTTATCAGATGAATCTTTTTTTTCCAGCTTATCCTGCTTTGATGTTCCAGCTTTTTCTTTTTCGTCTATTATGAGGGATCTTGGAGACTGACTGAAGTCTTTTTTGTCTCTTCTAAGATTTATATTAAGAACAGATTGGATTTTGTTCAATATTACGAAATCATTTCTTGGAAGAATGCCGTTTTCAATTAGTTTTATATTATTTTCTGATTCTTCAATTGCTTTCGCGAGCTGCCTTCTTGTTAGATTGCACTCCTTTCTTTTTTTTGTTATAAGCCAATGGAAATTTTCTACAAGTTCCGCTACTACCTGACTTTTCTTCCAATTTAATGGTTTTCTTAAATCTTCAAATGTTATCCTTGCCTCTTCTTCATCCTTTCGTTTTTTAATAGGCTGTTTTTTTA
The DNA here is from genome assembly GCA_964362915.1 of Candidatus Woesearchaeota archaeon. GTDB lineage: Archaea > Nanobdellota > Nanobdellia > Pacearchaeales > GW2011-AR1 > JAUSIK01. The sequence continues at coordinate 15,459 of CAYIGH010000019.1, forward strand.
TGATGGTTTTTCTTAGAATAGGCAGGCCTTCTTTTTTAGCATACGATTCAGGAACACGGACTATCTTTCCTTCTTCAATAACATCTACAAGATCTGATTGGGCTTCTGCATGCCATGGTTCCATTGGGAAGATAAAAGATAGGGGTTTTTATTGTTTATTATGATTGAATATAATTGCTAGTTTGAGTTTAGAATTATCTTCTCTTTTTTTTCTTTAAATATTATTTCTTGTATTTCTTCAAATGTTAAAATATTATATATTACTTCTTTTTCATCAATTATTATTGCTGGTGATGACTTTACATTAAGTGATTCTCTTGCTAAGTTTATTGAATCTAAATTTAAATTTGATGCTATAGGAATTAGGAGTATTTCATCTGGATTTTCTTCTTTTATATCTATTAGAAGTCTTGATAGAGATGTCTGCTTTGCTCTTTTTTCTATATTTTGTATGTCATATTCAAAAAAGTATATTATAGTATGGAAATCAGACCCGCATTTTTCTTTTATTTTGATACTTTCAGTCCATAAAATAAGTCTTAGTAAATCGTACCTCCTATGCAAGACTTTTAGTGTATCTGTAAATGTACTTGCAGCATCATACTCCTCCAGCTTCTGTGCTTCTTCATAAATTCTATCTGCAAATTCAAATGCACTTTTTTTTGCTAATTTACAGTCTATTTCTATGTCTTCTAAGAGCTTATTTCTTAATTGTTCATCTAGGAGATTTATTTCTGAGTTTATTAGATTTATGTTTATTTGCTCTGTTCTTCCTATTTCTAAGAATAGGCCCAAAATAAATCCTATTATAAATATCATTATTGAAAATACTAGCGCTTGCCAGAATGCATTTTTTGGACCTACCATGTGTATTTTCCCCTTGCTATTTTATATAATGCTGTTATCATTATTGTTGGGTATACTGTTAAGTAAATTAGTATATAAAACATTATGTTTAAAATATTTTTA
>CAYIGH010000020.1:0-16146 GCA_964362915.1 Candidatus Woesearchaeota archaeon
CCGTAGGCAGATTTGTCCGAAGGACAAACCTTTAGGGTGCGGAGGATGTCATATTCTTCTATTGTCGTATCTTCTAAAGTAAGCAATTTGCCCCTTATATTTCCTAAAGTTGCTAGCGTTCTTTTATTTTTGATTTCTATGGCTTCCACCCTATCATCTCCATAATCTTTTACTATTTTGTAAGCTATATTCGGCATAGAACAATCTCGCGCAGTTTGAATAGAAGTAAACAATATAGGAATAAGATATTTTCTATTTCTGAATTTAATTACTTCTAGTTTTTCGTTTCCAACATAACCTTTTTCTCCATCATAGTTTTCAATTTTAATTACAACCATTATATTTTAAAAAACGACCGCTATATAAATGTTTCGCTTGTAACTACCTAATAGTTAAGATAAATAGCTTAGCAATTACGCTCGAAATCGGGCTGAGAACTCGGCAGAATACTCTTGGCTCTGCGTTCACACCAAGAGGTTGCTTCGCAACTCGCTTAATATCTATTGAACGGCAAATTGCTTGCTTTTCCAAAAAGGTTTGCCTTGTGCAAACATCACAATTTAATCTAACTTTCAGGCACAGATTGATTATCGTAAACTTTAAATACTTACACATATTACACATATTACGCAAAATAACATGGTAAACATAACATTAGCTGTCCCAGAGGACATAAAGAAAGAAATGGAGAAATTTCCAGAGATAAATTGGAGTGTCATAGCAAGGGAAGCAATCAAAAGAAGAATTAACCTGCTTAGGAAATTCAAGGAATTTACAAAAGAAAGCACATTAACTGAAGAAGATGCGATTGAATTGGGAAGAAAACTCAAGAAAGGAAGATTTAAGGAACTAAAGAATAAAGGACTAGTTTAAGATGCTTGTAGTTCTGGATGCAAACATTTTATTTTCTACTCTTATTAAGATGAGCAAAACACTTGATTTAATTCTTAATCCTAAGCTGGAAATTGTTTCTCCAGATTTTATTCTTGATGAGTTTATTGAACATAAAGATGAAATTGCCAGCAAATCCGGACTTGATTATAAAGAGCTTTTAACGGCAATTGTTTTGCTAAGTGAGAAAATAAAATTTACTTCCCTTGAAGAATACATGGAATTCCTGCCTGAAGCAGTGGAAATTTCTCTTGACAAAGATGATATTGATTATTTTGCTTTGGCTCTAAAACTGAAATGTGCAATATGGAGCAATGACAAAGAGCTGAAGAAACAAGATAAAGTTAAAGTTTACTCGACAGAAGAGTTAATGAAGTTGTCAGGCTAAAAATTTGGTGCTGAAAGTTCTTTTAGCCTGATGCATTAAGCGAAATGAATTTTTAATTTATATTTTAAATATTGATAAAATATATTAAGGGGCAGCTATGTGAGTGGAGATGGTTAAGGTTGGGATTAATGGTTTTGGCATTATGGGAAGAGGTTTATTTAGAGCGATAAATAATGATGTTAGAAAGAGTTTGCTTGGGGAAAGCGAGGTTGAGATTATGGCTATTAATGATATTTTTCCTGTTGAACAATTGGCTCCTTTGCTGAGGCATGATAGTATTTATGGGAATTTTGGTGGGAGTGTTGAAGCTGATAATGAAAATCTTGTTGTGAATGGAAAAAAAATAGCTTATTCTATGGAAAGAGAGCCTTCAAAGTTGCGATGGGGCGAGAGGGGAGTTGATGTTGTTTATGAGTCAAGTGGTGTTTTTGCTAGTAAACCCGGGGTAGAGGGACATTTAAGTGCGGGGGCGAAGAAGGTTGTTATATCTTCTCCAAGTGATTTTGCTAAGAAAACTATTGTGATGGGCGTTAATGATAAAGAATATAATGGGGAGAATATAATCTCAAATGCTTCTTGTACTACAAATTGTTTAGCTCCTCTTGCTTTGGCATTGTATGATTCTTTTGGGCCCTATGAAGGGTTGATGACTACTGTGCATGCTTATACACAGGATCAGAGATTGCAGGATTCTCCTCATAAAGATATTGCTAGAGCTTATGCAGCCGGTTTGAATATTGTTCCTACTTTCACAGGTGCTGCGAAGGCGATTGGCGAGGTTATTCCTAAATTGAAAAGTGAATTAGATGGGAAAGTTAGATTAGATGGGATCGCTGTACGAGTTCCTGTTGCTGTTGGTTCTTTAGTGGATTTGGTTGTTAATTTTGATAAGGCAGATTTTAGCAGAGAGCACGTGAATAATGTGTTAAGACTTGTGTCAGATGGGTATTTGAAAGGCGCCTTTAAATATGAGGATGGGCCTTTGGTTTCTTCGATGATATTGGGAGAGAGAACACCCAGTGTTGTCGATGGCAGTCAGACAAGGGTTATTGGAAAGACTTTGAAAGTTATGTCTTGGTATGATAATGTCATGGGTTATTCGTATCAGGCTGTTCGGCTTATAAGAAAATTGGGCGAGCGTTTATAGGGCTTTTTAGCACATATCAAAAAAGGGGTTGGTTTTTGAAGAGAAATTTAGATAGTGTGTTAATCGAGCAAAGGAAGACTTTTTTATCTTTGCTTGGTTAAGGAATACTAGAATAGCTTGGCTTGTTTCATCATTTCTTTAATGATCTTTAAATTTTCTTTTATCAGCCATCCAAGCCTTCTTTTTTTATTCCACACTGATCTTGTTACTGCAATGTTATGCATTAGAGAATACCATTTGATTATATTCTTCTCTTTTTCAGTTAAATTTTTATTATATCCTGAAAGGAAATATTCTAAATATTTATAACTCTTTGTTGAAAACCTAAGGGAATGATGTATTTGCCCTAATTCTGCTAATGCATCTCCTTTTAATGTGTTATCAAAATCAACTACCCCAATATATCTCCTTTTTTATTTGCTAGAATATTTCCTAAATGAAAATCCCAATGCATTGGAACAAGTTCAATATTCTTACTTAAAATTCTTGAAAGTTTCTCGAATTCTCCTTTAAGAAACTTGTAATATTCATCATCTAAATTTTCTTTTGAGAATTTTGAGTATTTCTTTATTCTCTGTCTTGTCCACTTTATCCATTCTTCATTATTTTTTACTTCATGCTTAAAATGCTTCCAAAATTTTGGGATTGGCATCATGTGAAGTTTTCTTAGCAATTCGCCGGCATTTTTTAAGATTTTTATCTTTATTTTTTCTGGAGAATTAGGCAATATCTCTTCTGCTTGCTCGCCTTTAAGATATTCCATTATTAGAATGCCTTGATTTCTAAATATAATATCTGAATATATTTTTGGTGTTGGAAATCCTTTTTTATTAAGGAATATTAAGGCTTTAGTGTTTGCATCGACTTTCTTTCTATTCTTTAATTTATAAATTCTAGTTACTAAATATTTATTTGGCTTTTTTATTTTAACCTTAAAGGTTTGATGTGCTAGTCCTTTTTCGAATTTTTTATAATTTATTATAATTGCTTTTGGAAATGTTTTTCTTATCTCTTTTTCAACTCTTTTCTCATTGATTTTTAAGCCCATATTAAAATAACTTAGTTTGTTTTGAGTTTTGCATAAGATCTTCGAAGTTTTTATCTAATAAAGATAGAACTTGATTCGCAATTGGGGCGATTTGTTTCTCTATATAATGGTCGTAATCTAATTTATGCCTTAATTTCTGGATTGGTTCAGGGCCATGTGTTGTTTGATAGTATTCTATTATATTTGATTCTAATTTGTCTAGTTGTCTAGCTGCTTTTACATGTGGAGGAGTTGTTTTTGTATATTCTTCCAATGATTTTCTGATAGATTTTCTGTAAATTAATTTTGCATCGAGCTTTCCTTCTTTTATTTTTTTAATATAGGATTTTATGAATTGCTCTAATGGCTCTTTTTTGAATAGTTTTATAAGAAGTTCTTTTTGGAATTCCTGCGCTGCTTCTGTCCAATCGCCTCGGATAGCTTCTAATCCAGTTATTTCTAATTCTTCTTTTCCATTTTTTTCTATTAATCCCGCATATCTTTTTTTGGCTGCTTCTTCTTTTCCCCTTAGTTTAGGAATCATTAATGCCAGATAGAGTTTTTCAAATTCCAATTCCAAGTAAGATGTTCTGTTATAATTTTTTTTTACATAATCTTTATAGAAATTATTTATATGATGCTGAATCTTTATTCCTAGTTGAGCTGCTTTTTCTTTTTCTAGATTTGTTTCTACAAATGTGGAGTCTGTATTATGGACCAAGACATAATTTGCAAAAAATTTATGTGTATCATCTACTTCAATATCATATACATATTCTGGTGTTTTTATTAGATCGATTCTTTTAACATACTGGATATCAAATTCAAAATTTTTAATATGTCTTTTTTGTGTGGAGTTAGTGTTGATGTCAGCCTTTTTGTTTTTTCGATCCAAAATAAATCCTATTTTTTTGCTAAAAATATCTTTATTTTTAATAATTATATTTTTAGAATAACTCCCATTACTATATATTTTTTGTTTTGATTTATATTTGTTAACAGAATTTTCTTTAAATATGGAGTGAGAAATTCCTACCCTGTATAGGAGTTTTCTAACCTTTTCAATAAAATCATCTTCTATGGATGTATATTTTATTATCGGAGAATTATTTCTGATCATTACACACCCATCAGCAGAGAATAGACCTCGTAAAAATGAAGCTATATTTTCCTCGGTTTCTTCAAATAGCCAATCTGGTATATTTTTCTTGTTATTATCTCTACAATTATTTGCAATAATGTTTATTAGATTTAATCCATTTATTGTTATGTCGCCCTTTCTCGCTTTACTATGCCAAAAATTTTTAATATAACCTTTCTTTTTTAAAGGCAGTATAAGTTTATTTATTACCTCATCTTTATCTAATCCAAGAGATAAACTAAGATAATAGTCTTTATTATATTTGTGATGTGCTTTATTTCTAAGAAAACTTCCATCACCGATGAAATATCCCATAAATTCATATATCTCCTTTGGGTAACATTTTTTTATTGGGTTAACGTTTGGGATTTTTTTCAAAGAAATAATCGAGTTTGCTTTTTTTCCTATTTCTATAGGTTTTATTTCAATAATTCTTTTCAATGGATCTAATATGTTCTGCTTTTTGTTATTAAAGGCCAAAGATTGATAACCTATTAATGAGTGATCTTCAGTGACGTCAATATACCAATTATTTGTAAAATTAATCCTGTACATTTTTTTATTGCATTTATGTCTAATTATATTTTTTATAGGTTTAAAAACAGAATTTCCATTAGCATCAAGAGTTAAAACTTCTAAATCTTTATTTAGATTATATTCTTTTCCAGATTTTTTCATATCGGTTCTTGTGAAAAGTTTTTCAATTTTCTCTTCAGAGATTGTTTTTCCTTTTTTTATTATTACCTTTGTTTTGCCATCAACGCTATCTTCATAAATTACCTTATACCCTAATTTTTCAATTTCCTGAGCAGTTAGTTTTAGGATAAATTGGCCAAAGTGAGTTATTGCGTTCGCTATTTTTAGATTGAAGAAGCGGCAATTTGGATTTGCTAAAACTCCAAAAAATGAATTCTGGATTATTTTTATTGCATAACTTGATAGTTCTCGCTTTTCTTTTTTTGCTTTTTCTCTTGCTTCGTGGAGAGTTGCTATAATTTCTGGCAAGATGCCATTGGTATTCTTAAAATATGCCTTGTTAGGACTCTCGATTGCGTTTTTTTCTTTTTTTTCCAGATAAGAAGAAGGATCTATATTAAATGTTTTTATTATTGATGGATATAGTGATTTAAAATCTAATATTAGGACATTATTGTATATTCCAGGATTTAGGGATTGCACAAAACCGCCTGTAATTCTTTCTTCTTTGTTTCCGAAGCGGGTTGTTGGGCAAACGAGATTACGAGATTTTGCTTTTCTTAAATATAGAGAATCGAATGCTGCTATTGAGCCAGTTATTCTATCAAGAGGCAGACCAGTTAATTGCGATCTTTCTATTGCCAAGTCAATCATTTTTGTTTTTTCTAGAATTTCATAGACTAATTCGCAGTCTTTTAAGTTATAGTCAGCTAGTTCTTGATGAGATTCTGCTGTGTTTTTTTCATAGAGTTTTTCTATTTCTTCGTGCCTGAATTTTCCTTTTATTAATTTTCCTGAATTTAGGATTGCTTGTGAAACATCTTCTAATGTATATGACTCAAATTCAGCGTTTTTTATTGTTGGTGCTTCTTGTATAAAAGGATCTCTTATTGATGATAAGGCATCTATTATTTGTCTTCCTGTTGCATCTGCGCTTGATGTTCTGAAGAAATCTGATTCTATTCTTAGCCTTATATTTTCGTTATTTCTACCTATGTCAAAAGGAATTTTATTTTTTGAGAATAGATTTCGTAAATAGACCAAATCAAAATTTATAAGATTCCAGCCGGTTATTATGTCAGGATCTAGTTTGAGGAGCTCTGCTTTAAATTTTTCCAGACATTCAATTTCATTTTTGCATTCAATTGCATTTTTTAGTTTATGTTTTGTTATCATGAAGACTTTTTTCTCTTTTTCCCCATAAATGCCTATACAGAATAATTTTCCTGTTTTTTTATCAGATTCTGTATCTATTGACAGGACTTTTAGTTTTGGCTTGAATGAATTTACTGGCGAGATTGTTGGCTCGTTATAAATTCTATCTATTTTTTCTGATGATGTGAAATCGCCTTCTATTTTTATTGTTTGCAGTATGTTGTTATCTATGAGGAATCTTATATGGGGCTTTATATCTGCTTCGTAACTATCTACTTTTTTATGAACTACTTGATATAGCTTATTTAGTTCTGATTGGTCTTTTGCTGAGATTTTTACGACCTTTTCCTCTTTAAAATTTATAAGATTGGTTTTTTCTATTTCGTATTTTGAGAGCAATTTTTCTACTTTTTTGAGGTCTTTTTCTTTTATATAAAAATAAGGTTTTATCTTATTTAATGTTACAAATGACTGGCCATTTTCTAATCTGCCATAAAGCTGAACAATTGTTTCATTACTTATTGTTTCATAAGTTGGATAGATTATATAGCCTTTCATTATTTTATCTGGAAAGAGGATTTTTTATAGCTATTCATTCTTTTAATTTTTTATTAAAGTCACTATTTAGTGGTTGCAATAGAAAGATTTAAATATATTCCGTATTATATCTTAGCATGAGAAATAAAGAATCTTTAGAATCTTTTAGGAATCGTGAGGAATACAAGGAAATATCACTAGCACTGAAAGAAGCCTTTAATAGCAGAAATGCGCGAATATTTTATTTTTCTTGTTTAGACAAAGATATTGACCCATCTGTTTTTGGAAGAGCTGGAGAAGAATTATATGAACGTGGACAGCTCGATTCAAGTTTTGAATCAGGGACTTCTGGATTAGAGAGAAAATCTGTTAAATTTGCTGGTAAGAAAAACAAGAGCGAAAGAAACGATCCTTACTTTTTATTTTTAGAAGAAGTTAGAAGTGATGGAATAAATGTAGTTAGTTCTTCTGCTGATTATGGGGCTAAGGCAAGTTTATTAATTAAGTATTTTCCTAAACGTTTTGGAAAAGGCAGAAAACAGGATTTAGAGGCAAAAGGATATAAACCTACTGGAATAGGAAGAATTTTTAATAGAATTCTTGAATATTCTAGAAAGAAATATGATTAGTTTTTGCTAGTTTTTTAAATGAAAAAATATGAGGAAAATTTAAATAGTTAAGTTATTATTTGTATTTATGATAGAAGAGGTATTAGGTTTTGGGATTCTTTTACCTTTCGTTGTAATGGGATATGCGGATAGATATGATAAAAGAGAGGATCATTTAGGAGAAGATGCTGTAGAATCTAATAATAGACATGAAAGAAAAGGCAATTATTTTGTTATTAATAGATTTAAAGAAGGGGAAGATTTCAATTCCATGAACTTTAGGAATTTGGTTCGAAACTATGGAATTGATGATAGTTATGGAAATGAGGTAAGAAAAAGAGCTATTTTGCGTGATAGTGGATATAGAAGAATAATGGGTAAAGGGGGAAGAATTATAGATATAAATGAGGCTCCTGATGAACAGATAGGCGCTATTTTCCGGAAGCTATATTCTAATCATAATTAGTTTTATTAACTTATATTTCTAGTTTTATTAATGGGTTTACAAATAGGCGATATTGTTCCGAGAAAAGAAGTGAAATTTGAGGAGCTAAAGGGAAAGATAATTTCTGTAGATGCTTTTAATGCTATTTATCAGTTTTTGTCTTCAATCAGGCAGCCAGATGGCACACCATTGATGGATTCTAAAAAAAGAGTTACTTCGCATCTTTCAGGATTGTTTTATAGAAATATTGCCTTGCTTTCCGAAGGTATAAAGGTGATTTATGTTTTTGATGGGAAATATAATGTTTTGAAGGGGAAGACGCACGAAATAAGAGATAGCTCTAAGGAGTTGGCGCGGGAAAAATATGACCTTGCTGTTGAGGAAGAAGACATTGAGGCAATGGGAAAATATGCTAGAGGTTTTGCCAAATTAACTGAAGAAATGATTGTTGAAAGCAAAGAATTATTGGAAGCTATGGGGATTGCTATTGTGCAAGCTCCAGGAGAGGGGGAAATGCAATGTGCACAACTTGTAAAAGAAGGAGAAGCTTACGCTGTCGGGAGCCAGGATTATGATAGTTTAGTTGTTGGTGGAAAAAGATTGATACAGAATTTAACTCTTGCCAGAAAAAGGAAAACAAGAGGGGGAGTGATTTATATTGCGCCAGAATTGATTGAATATGATAAAGTTCTTAATAGTCTTGGAATTGATGCTGATCAGTTAATTTGTTTGGCTATTTTAGTTGGAACTGATTTTAATCCTGGAGGAATTAAGGGAATTGGTCCGAAAAAAGCATTGGCTTTGGTTAAGGAGAAAAAATATCCTCTTGTTATTTTTAGAACTTTGGAAGGAAAGTTAGATTTTGATTGGAAGGCAGTATTTGAAATTTTTAAGAAACCAGACGTTTCTGGAGCTAAGGTAAAATTTCCTAAGCTTGATAGAGACAATGTTAAGAAGATTTTAGTGAAAGAGCATGATTTTAGTCTGGAAAGGGTTGAAAAGCATTTGGATAAATTAGGCGAGATTAAAAAAGAAAGCGCGCAGAGGAAGTTGTTTTAGTTATTGCTGAATTGTAACTTAAATATTTATATAAGGCAAGTTTAGATAACTGATGAATAGAGAAATTGATGATAGAAATGTATTAGATAAATTCACTGAAGAGTTTTGCAAGATTGTTGATAAGCATGTAAAGTATATAGTTGTTTCTGGTTTTGTTGCTATCTCTCATGGAAGGAACAGGGGTACAATTGATATTGATATGATTATAGAAAAAATTTCTTTTGATAAGTTTAGAGAGTTACATGCAGATTTAATTAAAAATGGATTTGAATGTTTGCAGTCTTCTAAAGCTGAAGACATATATGATTATCTGAATCGTGGAGACAGTGTGCGTTATGTGAGAGAAGGAGGATATCTTCCTCCTGAGATGGATATAAAATTTGTCAAGGACGAGTTAGACTTATTACAGCTCGCCCATAGGAGAAAACTTCCGCTTACTGGCTTGGATATTTGGTTTTCTGATATAGAAACCAATATTGCTTTTAAAGAAGAACTATTGAAAGATGATAAAGATTTAGAAGATGCAAAACACCTAAGAATAATATATAAAGATGAAATTAGTGGAGAATATATAAACGAAATTAAAAAAATGATAAAAAAGTTAAGATTAAAGGAAAAAAATGAGGGATAAGAGCCATATGGAAGAAGTAGAGAGATGGGCTCAGTTTGTTAAGACTCATCCAAGAACCGAATGGAAAAAAAAGTTAAATATTTTTATAGATGCGCAATACGACAAGGCTCGGAGGTTTTATAAAAACTTGGAAAAGACAGAAAAGGGAAGAGAGATTTTGGAGAGATTGAAGAAATCTAGAATTGAGAGAAAATAATATAAAGCAAGATTATTTCTTTTTTATATTTAATGGGAGAGGGAAAGGGAATTGTCCTAGGCCTGTTGTTTTTATAACTGTGCCTCCTGATTCTCCTACTTCTTGATTGTTATCTAAGTCCATTAAGTATAATAAGACCGGAGTGATTGATTGGCCCTCTGCATCTTTAATTTCTGCAATTTTTTTTGCAGTTTCCAGATAAGTGGCGGTGTTTCTTTCAGTAGCTTCTGCTTTTAGTCTTGTAGATTCTTTTTCTCCTTCTGCTCTTATAATTTTGGCTTTTTTGTCACCTTCTGCTCTTATTACTTCAGCTTCTGCTGTTCTTTCTGCATCTATTTTTCTTTTTAATATTTCTTCTGATCTTGGACTAAGTTTTGGTTCTGTTGCTGAAAATCTTGTTACTCTTACTCCTGCCAACTCTTCTTCTAAGATTTTATTGGCTCTCTCTTCAGCTTTTGTAAGGTATTCTTCTTTTTTTGTTAAGTCTTCTCCTTTTATTTTTCCTATTTCTTCTAAGAGTGCTCTTTTTATTACTATATCCAGTCTTGAAGGGTCTGCTCTGTATCGCCAAAAGAATTCTTTAGCGCCATTTTTATCAGCTGGCTCATATAAAAACTGAACTTTTATTGTTCCGTCTATATTATCTATTGTTCTAAAATCAAAATCAGGACATTCATGCGCAAGTCTTTCTGCGCTTATTGATTGTACTTTTCCATTTCTGATTACCTTTTTTTCTAAAGGAGGGATATACCATCTAGTACCGGGACCTACAAGAACTCTGCCTTGAGATTCATTGAACCATTGCAGTGGTTGATATTCTTTTTCTACTATTTCTGTGAATGGCCATTTTCCTGTAAGATACGCATATATACCATAGCCTAAAGCGACTGTGCCTGCAGCAGCGTATAAAATATTATCAAATTTTTCTCCAAATTGGACAGAGCGAAATGCTTGAATATAATTGTAGGCGTCTAAGGCCCCTAAAGTTGCTCCGACAACTGAAGGTTTTGTTGCTCCTTTCCATAGGTCTTTTAGGCCTTCTATCATTCCTGCTCCAAAATCTTTTAGATTTTTTTCTAATTCCATGCTTTAATCATAATTCAGGTATTTATAAACCTTTTCTTTTTGTCCCCACTTAGTAGGAATTACACATAGAAAAGTTTATAAACTATTTTTATTGTTTGTTTTTATGAGCTGGAAAGACAAATTAAAGAAACCAGGGTATATTAGTGCATTTGCACTAGCAGGGGCCGGTGTTGCAATTCCTTTATTTTTTTTGTTTAAAGGATGCGGCAGTGATGGCAAGAGAGAAGAAATTACAAGTGTCAAAGATCCAGCAGTTGTTTTTGAAGGAAGAGTTAATGAAAGAAATGTTGTTTATAAGGAGAACTCAGAAATAGGAATTTATGATACTAAAGAGAAGAAGTCTGTTAATAAAAAGGCAAATATAATGAATGTTAGCAATGGCAATAGAACTTATAGTTTAATTGATTATGCTAAGTTTGGGGGTATTGATTGGGAATCAAACAATGCGCCAGATTATTCTGCTGACAGCCTGGAGAAGGTTATAATTAGCGAAAAAGGAAGAAGAGGAGAGGCGGATATTACAGTAAGTTTTGATGTTGAGGACGTTGATGACAGCACTATTAGCGGGCAGACTGCTGGAAGAATGCTTGAAAAGGGGACTAAATACTTTAATAATTTAAGAACTGAAATTAGAAAGAAGAAGAGAATTGATTATTCTGAAAAAACGAAAACATATGAAGATTTTTTTGACAGCGGGATTCCTGTTTATAGGCCTTTGCCCCCTCCTGCTAATTAGGGTTATTTAAAAATTATATTGATTTAGAGGAAAGTTTATAAATAAAGATTGAGTGTAAAGAGTATGATGAATAGAAGAGGAAGGAGCCAGATAGGTGAAGAGGTTGGCGGAACCATAAGATTCATTATTATTCTCGGAATTATTTTAGGTATTATAGGAATATGGAACGCACTTTCAGGAAATTCTCTTTTAGAGTTAACTGAGAGAATAGGATTTTCTACTCTTAGACAAGCCCTTGATCCCGGAAACATGGTGGGCTTTGAAGAAATTTTTAAAAGCGACTCTTTTAAGCCATTAAATTATATTATAGGAAAAGTTCCTCAATATTTGATTTCCAGTACTAGTGAAGGCAGCGCCGCTATTATTATGATAGGCATTTGGCTTTTATTTTTCCTAACATTTTCTGATATAGCTACTTTATTTAGTACTTTTAACCGATACATTAGTTGGGTAATAGGATTTGTTTTAGCAGTTATTGCTACTAATTTAAAAGCTATTGCTTGGCTGGCTTTAGTTGCTTTGGCATTTACAGCAGGATTTGGAGTTTTGTCAGTTACAGTAGGTTTAATCGGTATGTTTGTTGTATTTATTTTATTTAATTTTGGAGTAAAGGCAGTTCGTGATTGGATAGTCGCAAGGAAAGAGGCAGAGTTGGAAATGAGGGCAAAGATAGGCGCAGCTAGAGGAAAAGCTGGGTTGAGAGTCATGAAGGAAATTGGTGACGAGGCTGTTGAGACGTAATTTAGTTATATTTTTAAAGTGTGATAGGTTTTTTAATTGATGAGAAAAGAGGTATTCATATTTGCTTTTTGTTTCGTATTTGTTATTTTTAGCTTAAATCTAGTTTATGCACAGGATTCTGGAATTGACAAAAGCGGATTTGAAGGAGAGGCGGATAAAATACTAAATGCTACAAGACAATTAAGAAATTTTAGTGAAGGAGAGAGGTTAGATTATTTGGGAGAGCAGTGGAAAGAATTTTTGTTGAATCATACTGCTCTTTCTAAGATTGATAGTTCTTTGAAGAAAGCAAGCCCTGTTCTTTTTGTTTTATTTGGGGAGGATTATGATTTTTCTTATAGATTTTTATTGGTTGTTTTATTTTGGATTGCTTTCTTTTTAACTTTTGAAGAGATATTTTTGTATTTTTCTACTTATGATAAGAAATATAGTTATATTTTTGGCTTGATTTTAGCTGTTATTTGTGCGCATCTAAGATTGATAAAAGGATTTACAGAATTGTTTTATAAAGTCATGTTTGGATTATTTGGGGGGATTTTCTTACCATCATATTTCAGCAGTGGAATAGGAAGCTGGCTATGGGAAATTATTATCTTGACTGTTATTTTTAGCTATTTGATTTTTTCAGGACAATTAGTTAGATTAGCTAAAAAGGCGTGGGATAAATGGAAAGAGAAAAGGAGATTGAAAAAATTAGAGAGCCAAGGGGAGTATAATAAAGAAGTAATTGAAAAAATAGGCAAGGGATTTGGAGAGTGATATGGTTAATATAGCTGATTTTTTTAGATTTGAGAATCCAGAAACGCTAGCAGTTGCTATAGGGGTTTTGATATTTATTATTAGTTATTTTGTTTTAATTAGATTCTTCAAAGCTAAAGGCCTAACTTTGCTTATTTCTTTCGTTATTGCTTTAATTGTTACATGGAATTTGTATAAAGAGAGATTTTATGAATGGGAGACAGGATTGGCAGTTATATTAGTTATTATTGTTGTAGTTATTTTATTTAGGATAGTGAGAGGCTTTGTTAGGAGTCGTAGATATTAGTGCCTTCTATAGCCGACAATCTTGTTTTTGTGGTATATAGGAATTTCTTCTCCTGATTTTATTTTACTTCTTCTTTTTGAAAATTTCATTACTATATAGATACCTATTATTGCTAAAATAATTCCCCCATAGAACAAATAATTTTCATATAAAGATGAATAAGTTATATTTAATATTTTGGTAAATATAAAATCCTGAACTTCTTTTATTACTGATGAAGCTATTGCAACTATTCCTATTATTGCAATAATATATCCTGTTAATTTCATCTTACCTCTTGTTTATATTTTTTATAAGATTGATAGCTATTTAAATGTTTTTTTTCAGTTAGATTGTTTTTCAAATGTTTAAATGCATTTGCTATATCAAGATAAAAATCACTCTAAATAGTTCTATAATTGACTCTTTTAGATCTAAATCCTTTACCATCCTAAATTCTTGGCTAGCCATAGGAAGAATAAAATAGCAAGAGCTAGCAATAACCAACGAAGAATTTGCAAAAATAAAAGCTGTCTCTTGTTCTTCTTAGTCATCTGTCCTCTTTTTTGTTATCATCATTAGAACTTTCTGCTTTAAATTCCTTTTGTTTTTTCGACATAAGTTTTATAAAGAAGAGATTTAATAATTATATTGAGGTGAAAAATGCTTCTTGAAAACTGGCTTTATACAGGTACTTTGAATATAAAAACAAAATATTGTCCGCCCTTAAAAGAAAATATTAAATCTGACTGTCTTGTAATTGGCGGCGGTTTCGCAGGATTGCATGCCGCATTACGTCTTGTTGATGCAGGAAGAGAAGTTGTATTATTAGAGAAAAGGATATGCGGAGGAAGTTCATCTGGAAGAAGTGCAGGGTTTCTAACTCCTGAAAGTGAAGAAGATATGAGTCAATTAATAAATGTTTTAGGAGTTAAAGAGGCGAAATTAGTTTATAATATTCCATTTAGTGGAGTTAGATTGATTGTTGACACAATAAAGAAAAATAAGTTTAATTGCGATTTCAGGAAACAGGATTCTCTTTATTTATCTATAAGCAAGGCGCATAATAAGTTTCTTGAAAATGATGTGAAAGTTAGAAATGAAATTGGATTGTCTTATAAATTATATGATAAAAAAAGTTTAAAGAAAATTCATCCAGGAAAGGGTTATATAATGGGGCTTAGTTATCCTGGTTCTTATGGAATAAACTCTTTCGCTTATACGCAAGAAATGAAAAATCTGCTTTTGTCAAAAGGTGTTAGGATATACGAGGATTCAGAAGTTCACAGAATGGAGAAAAATACTGCTTTAACTCATCTCGGTTCTGTAAAGGCAGACAATATTATTATTTGCATGGATAAAATGAAAAAAGAATTCAATGAGGAAGTTTCAAAGAGATATTATCATATTCAAACTTTTGTAACTGTAAGCGAACCTTTAAGTGATAAGGAAATAAAAGTAATGTTTCCTCAAGGAGAAATGATGTGCTGGGACACTAAAAATTTTTATATGTATTATAGGCCTATTGAAGGCAATCGTCTTATTTTAGGCGGTTCAACTTTAATGACGTCATATTATCCTAAATATTATTATTCTCCCGGGCCAGTTAATTCTTTTATCAAAGAGCTTAAATATCGTTTTCCAGACATATCTGAGCTTGATTTTACTCATTATTGGATGGGATTGGTTGATGTTACTAAGGATTTTACTCCTATTGTTGATTATGATAAAAATAATAAGTCTATTCAGTATGTTTTGGGTTGCGCAGGCCTTCCATGGGCGGCTTTTTGCGGTGATTATGTAGCAAGAAGAATTATTGATAAAAAGACAGAAGATTTGTCAAAATATTTTAATATGGACAGAAAATTCTTCATTTCTGAAAAGATTCAGAGATATATAGGAAAGAGGTTGTCTTTTGCGCTTAGTCATTTACGAAAGATTTTGAGTTGATTGATTTTTTTATTTTTCCTCTATTTTTATTATGGCATTAAGAATTTCAGTTGATTTTTTAATTAATTCTTCTTTATAGGAAGCTATGCTGAAAACTCCTTTTGGTTATACTTTTCAATATATTTATATCTCCTCTTAAAGAATGAGTAATGACAGATTGAATGTTAATATTTTCAGAGAGTGCAACTATATCTCTTGTATCAGAGATTCTTCCACTATGGAGCTTCATTGCTATTAATAATTCTTTTATCGGAACATGAAAGCTTATTGATTCTATACTTCTTATTTCAGAGCTTTGTTGAATATTATCAAAACTCCATGAAGCAGAGGTTGTTCTTGAGACCAAACCGTTAATAAGCAAGTCTACACTAACAGGAAGGTCTTCTATCTTTTTTTCATAACGTATAAAATTTTCTCCATAAATTGTCGAGATTTCCTTTGAATAGACTAATGAATAGCCCCGATCTTTTAATAATTCTTCAAATTTTGCTTTGTCTTCGTTTCTGATTATAAGATCCAAATCTACGGAAAACCTCTTTGAAACTGTTGCAACGGCATACCCTCCAACTACTACAAATTGGAAATTAGAATTTCTTATTATTGTTAATAATTTTATTATCTCTCGTTCTCTTGATAATTACGAAGATATCTCCATCTTTTAAGATGGGGCAGTTTGCTCCCAGCTAAA
>CAYIGH010000021.1:0-15295 GCA_964362915.1 Candidatus Woesearchaeota archaeon
TTTGCTTACTATATGGACAGATGCAAAGAAGAGAGAGAAAGAGGAGTTACTATTGATTTATCTTATGAGAAATTGATAACTAAGAATTATGAAGTTACTATAATCGACGCTCCTGGACACAGAGATTTTATTAAAAATATGATTACTGGTGCATCACAAGCAGATTGCGCATTTCTTGTTGTTGCTGTAAAAGAAGGAGTTCAACCTCAGACAAAAGAACATGTATGGCTTTTGAGAACAATGGGTGTTGGAGAAATACCTTTATTAATTAATAAAATGGATACTGTTGATTACAAGGAAGATGCTTTCAATAAAGTAAAGTCAGATGTTTCTACTATATTAAAACAGGCAGGATATAAGTTAGAGGAAGTTCCTTTTATACCAATCTCTGGATTTAAAGGCGAAAACTTAATCAAAAAGTCTGATAAGATGCTTTGGTATAAAGGGCATACTTTATTAGAACAGTTCGACCTTTTCAAGGAGCCAGACAAACCTACAAATTTACCATTAAGAATGCCATTGCAGGATGTTTATGAAATTACAGGAATCGGAGCAGTTCCAGTTGGGAAGATTGAAACTGGAGTAATGAAGACTGGGCAGAAAATAGTTGTCCTACCAGGAAGATCTGGAAAGGGAATAGAAGGAGAAGTTAGAAGTATTGAAATGCATCATGAGCAATTACAGCAAGCTGAAGCCGGAGATAATGTTGGTGTAAATCTTAGAGGTCTTGGAAAGAAAGACATGGCTAGAGGCGATGTCATCTGTGATGCAGCTCATCCAGCCCCAATAGCAGAAGAGTTCGTTGCTCAAATTGCAGTTATTTCACACCCAACTGTTATTGCTAAAGGATATACACCAGTATTCCATGTTCATACAGCTCAAGTTCCTTGCCAGTTCATTGAATTAATTGAAAAAACAAGCCCAGATGGACAGAAGACACCAAATCCAGACTTTTTAAAGAACGGAGAGATTGCAAAAGTAAGAATAAAGCCAATTGGAAATCTTGTAATTGAGACACAGGCAACTAATCCTCACATGGCAGGTTTTGCAATCAGGGATGCAGGAGCAACAGTTGCTGCTGGCATGTGCATTGAATTGAAAGCTAAGAAGTAATATTCTAGCTTTATTAATACTGTTTTTTATTTATTGAATGAGATATTTATTGGAAATAGAAGAAGAGCTAGAAGCTATTCGCTATTTTCTTATTGCTACCGATATAGCTAAAAAGTCTAGTTGTTTAAGAGTGAGATGCGGGAGTATTATTGTTAAAGATAATAAAATAATAGGAGAAGGGTTTAATTCCCCTCCTGGCAACTTGGAATCGCAAAGGAGGTGTTTGATTTCTAAAGATACACTAGATAAGAAAGTTACAGATAAAACCTGTTGCATACATGCTGAGCAGAGAGCTATCTTCAATGCATTAAAAAATAATCCTGAAAAATTAAATGGGAGTAGACTTTACTTTATCAGGTTGAACAAAGAAGGCAATATGGAAATGGCAGGAAAGCCTTACTGTACAATATGCAGTAAATCTGCCTTGGATGTAAGAATAAAAGAATTTGTTTTATTTGAGGAAAAAGGAATTTGCGTTTATGCTACAGAAGAGTACAATAAACTATCTTTTGAATATAAAAATAAGCAATAATTTTTATACCCTAATTAGTGATATCTGACATGAGACCAGAAGATGTACACAGAAATAGTCTAAAAGAGATGCTTGGTTTCGATAAAAAGGGAAGGAACGCTTTCTCTTATTTAGAAGGATGCGTGAAGTTGCATTTGTTTTCTAAATATGAAAGGAGAAGAGAGATGGGGATTAAGATGCTGAGAGAATATTTCTGTAAAGACATGGAGGTAGCTAGAATTGAGGGGGAAGAAGCAACATGGGCATATATAAGAATAAACAAAAAACTTTCATATATTCTTGTTAATATATATCCGCATAAAATCTCCACATTTGAATTCGCTCCTGACGAAAAAGAAATTAGAGAATGGTCAGAATTATTATATTAGTTTTACCACAGCAATTAATATAAAGAGTGCTTAATATAATAAAAAATGCTCGTAAAAGAAAAAAGTAGAAGAGAGATTGAGGAAAAACTAAAAGGGCTTGGGAATTATGTCAAGATAGACTATTTATTAAGCTGTTTAAAACAACCTATAGACTTTGATACAAAAAGATTTGTTTTATTAGAAC
This sequence comes from Candidatus Woesearchaeota archaeon, assembly GCA_964362915.1. GTDB lineage: Archaea > Nanobdellota > Nanobdellia > Pacearchaeales > GW2011-AR1 > JAUSIK01. The sequence continues at coordinate 2,198 of CAYIGH010000021.1, forward strand.
TAGCTAAGTTGTATAAAGAGAAAAAGATGTATCTGGAAGCAGGGAAGATGACGCAGGCCGCTGCTCCGATTAATACTGCATTTAAGGGAATGATTAGTGATTACATTCTCGCCGCAGAAATGTTTGTAAAAGCAGGAAATTTTGATAATGCAGATATCACATTTGAGAAAGCGATAGGATGTGCAAGCGATGAGCAGAGATTTGAGATTAAACAAGTCAAAATAGATCTTTACAAAAACCAAGCCGAACATTATTTTAAAAATGACAAAAGAAGTAGCGCAGTCATAGCTTTTGAAAGATTATTGACATTAAATGTAACTGAAAATGAAAGAAGGGAAGTTCAGGAAAAACTTCTTGGCCTATATGAAAAGTTGGGCAAGATAAGAGAATATTACAGCTTGAAGAGAGCAATGTGAGTTAGTTCTCTATCGTGTTTAAGGGCTATTTTAATATTGCACTTTTTTGTAGTGTTTGGGTGATTGATGCTGTTCTATCAAATTAATTTGGATAGTTTTTTATAGAGATTAATTCATATTTGTCTATAGATTATATTTTTAAAGTTACTGATAAAACAAGAAGGAAAATATGTCTAACTAAGAAACAATGGTCTCATATGATGAAAAGACATTCTTATATGGAAAAGTATGTTGAAGAAATCAAAGAAACCCTGTGAGCCCCTTGTTTTGGGGATGTTGTGGGTTATAAGAAGATTATTAAAGAAGTGGAGAGGACGTTGTATAAATAACTATCTTGTAAAGTATAAATTATGCAATTCTGGGAATTTATATTCTTTTAGTATTCTATAATCTTTGATATATTCATAATGATTAGGATTTAAATCGGCTCTATCTGCAGTTACAAATAAAAATATATCTTTATCTTTTTGATATTGCAAGGCACTTGCTAATATCTGACAATCTGCATAATTATTTATTATTTCGCGCAAAGTATTAACTAATTCTATTTTTATTTGTTCAATCGGAATAACTTTTTCATCTACTTTGTTTTTTAAAAAACGATCAATAATTTCTTCAAATAATAATTCTTCTTTAGCTAAAATATTTGAGATAACTCTTGGATCTTTATCTTTATGGGCTTCGTATAACTTTTTTGCATAAGCGACATCTTTCTCTTTTAATTCCTTTCCTAATGTGGAGATTCCGATATCATAATCTTTATTCTTTGTTTTTTCAATAACTTCTTTGTTTATTATTTTTCTTTTTTCAATTCTTTTTTTCAATTCTTGCTCAACAAAATGGCATAAAATAAATCTTCCAATCTTTTTATTGATATATTCATAGCATTTTCTTATAATCTCTGTCTGTGTTTCTTCTCTAAAACTTGCATAATGTATTATAATATTGGTATCAAAAAAACTATCTTTATCCATTTTAATCTTCTCCAGTCCATTCTTCCATTATTTCTCTAATCTTTTTTGCTTCTGGAGAAAGTTTAATTGAGCTAATGTCAAGTTTTGATATATTATTGAAGTATATTGACTCTAAATTTGAGATTGATTCTTTAGTAGCATATTTTTTTGTTTCAATTACAGAACCTAAATAAAAATTAAGCAACTCACTTTTTTGGTATCTTGTATCTCTTGATAGGGATTCAACAAAATGATATAATGTCAAAAATCTCCATAGAGAATCAAGAGCAAACATTACATCTCGCTTATTTTCTTTAAGTAATGAGAGTAAATTCAATTTTCTAACAACCATAATAAGTCTATCTGTTAGAAAAAATGCTTCTTTGTCTTCATATATAGGACAAGCAATAAATAAGTCGTTAAATAAGTCAATTATCTTTTCTTCATTATTAAAATCTTCTAACGCTGATAATAATTTTTCCTTTATTCGATAAATTTCATTTGCATATTTAAGATAATGTTCTGCTTTTAATTCTCTCATGTTTGAGTGGTTTTGATCTTTTATAATTTTCTTAACTATTGTAACAATATGTTCATGATTTTCTGGAGCATAAGGAGTAGAATAGTCTCTTTGGGGGTCTGTTATCATAAGGGGGATTTTCCCATATAAATACCAAACTACTGGAAGATTTAACTTGGCTTCATTAATTACATCAACAACAGCTTTGGCAAGTTCTGTTTTTTTAGGTATCTTTTGTTTATCCTTATATTCTTGTAAAACTGCTGAAAAAATATATTTAAAAGTGTCTCTATCTTTATCTGTCAAAGGAAGATTATAATAAGTGTCTTCATTTACTTTTTGGTATAATGTCAATTTATCTGTTGAAATGACTTCTTTTATTTTACCCTCTTGTTTTAATTCTCTAACAAATTTTTCTACCGTGAGCCAATTAGAATCAATCTCTTTGCTTATTTGTTGAATAGTTAAGGGTTTTAACCATAAAATGCTAAGAATACTACTCTTAATTTCTTCAGGTGCCCTTTTCATGCTTTCTAGAAGGAGAAGAGGTTTATAAATCTTTTGACTAGTAGTTATATCATGTTATTAATAATCATTATATTCTATAATGATAATCTTTAAAAAAGCGGGATATTAGAAGAAAGATTAAAGGCATTCTTCTTTTAGATATGCCAAAAACCTCGTATTATGAAGATAAGAAAAATGGTATAAAACTTAAATGTCTTCCTGATGAATATCTTCAAACAGAAGATAAAGCTATTGTGCCTTTCGACAGAGTAATTTAGAAAACCTTATAAATGATATTTAACATTTATCTTTATGGCAAAAGGAGCTGTTATAGGAATAATAGTCTTTATAGTAATCATATTAGGAATTATTACATTCAGTTTGCAAAACAACAATGAAGAAATAAATCTCGCGCCCAATAATAATCTTATAGTCAAAGACGTAAAAGCACAATCTAATGTTGTAGAAATAACCTCTTTAGGATTTTCTCCTTCTATTTTGACTATAAATGCAGGGGATCAAGTTACATTTGTAAATAAGGACTCGAAACCACATTGGCCTGCTACTGATATTCACCCAACACATACAGTTTATCCAAATTCTAATATAGAAAAATGTGGCACATCTGAAGAAAAGGATATGTTTGATGCCTGTAAAGGCCTGAATTTAGGAGAAAGTTATAGTTTTACTTTTAATGATAAAGGAAGCTGGAAATATCATGATCATCTAAGTGCAAGAATCAAAGGGACAATAGTTGTTAATTAAATTAAAATGGAAAAAGAGCATTTAGCAAATTTATTTTTAAGAATAGGACTAGCCTTTGTTTTCTTGTATGCAGGAATATCTATAATTGCTAATCCAACTGCATGGATAGGATTTCTTCCTGATTTTATTGATATTTTCTTTTCTAAACGGACTCTTTTATATATCCATGCAGGATTTGATATTCTTTTAGGTTTATGGCTGTTGTCTAATAAAAATATATTTTATGCTTCTTTGCTCTCTGCTCTAAATATACTAGGCATTATTGTCTTTAATTTGGGCGCCTTGGATATAATATTCAGAGACATTGCTATTTTCTTCACATGCTTGGCCCTGGCTATTTTAAATTATAAAAAGCAATTAGGCAAAGAATAAAAAGCCCATCTAATATATTAAATAGTTTTAAAGAGGAAAATGAAAAAATATGAGGTTGTTAGCGTTGGTAGCGGCTTAGTTGATGCTTTTGTCAGGGCGCAATTCAAAGAAAAAGACGAGATGATATGTTTTCCTATAGGGACTAAGATATTAATTGATAATATAACTTTCTCTTCAGGCGGAGGAGGAATTAATACAGCTATCTGCTTCTCTCATTTAGGGTTAAAAGCAGGATTTTTGGGGAAGATTGGGAAAGGATATAATGGAAAGATAATATTGAGGGAGCTTATGAATAGCAATGTGGATTTTTTAGGCGTTAAAACAGAAGAGCATACAGGATATTCTATAATTCTTGAGAGCAAAAAGAAAAACAGGACTATTTTAACATTTAAAGGTGCCAGCGATAATTTAAAATTTAATGAGATTAATCTGAATAAATTTGAGACGAAGTGGTTTTATTTTACCTCGATGGGCAAAGAGTCTTTTGAAACTCAGAAAAAAATAGCATTATTTGCTAAAAGAAATGGCATAAAATTGGCTTATAATCCAAGCAGCTATCATACAAAAAATGGGGCAAAGTATCTTGGTGCAATATTAAAGAGTTGTTATTTTCTAAGTCTAAATAAGGAAGAAGCAAGAATGCTAGTAAACAAGGGGGATTTATACAAAGGTTTAGCAAAATTGGGGCCAGAAATCGTATCAATTACTAATGGAGATAAAGAAGGAGGTGTTTATGACGGGAGATTTTTATATAGATATATTCCGCCAAAAATTAAAGTAAAAGAAGTTACTGGTGCAGGCGATATTTTTGCAAGTTCTTTTGTTTCAGGGTTAATAAAATTAAAGAGCATAGAGGATGCACTTAAGACTGCAATTGCACACTCAGCTTTTGCTATAAGCAAAGGCAACGGCACAACTAAGAGATTTTTAATGTGGGCAGAAATAGAAAAGATTATTAAAGACAAGAATTTTAAAATAAAAAAAGAGGAATTGAAATAAATGGGGTGGAAGAAGTGGCCGTATTGGGTGAGGGGAGGGATTATTGGAATTATAGTAGGAGCGGTTTTATTTTCTTTATTGCTATCAGCAGGAGGAAACCCTATTGTCGGTCTGCTCACAGGGTGGTTACTTTTTTTGATAATTATTATTCTTGGTATTCTTGGTCTATGTGGGGAAGCGATTTGTAGATTAGAAGGATTTTCATGGATTCAGATTGTACTACTAGTTTTAGGGTGGGGGATTATTGGTGTATTTATTGGTTTGATTGTTGGGAAAATTAAACAAAGGAAAAAGGCAAGATGAAAATAGGATTCTTTGAATTAGAAAAATGGGAAGAAGAATATATAAAAGATAAATTTAAAGGGCACAAATTATTATTTTATAATTGGCCATTAGAGCAGAGAAATATTAGCAAAGTTGGGGATATAGAAGCTATAGTTTGCTTCATTTATTCTGAAATTAAAGCTAAAGTATTGTCTAAGCTTCCTAAAGTTAATTTTATTGCAACAATGTCAACTGGCTATGACCATGTTGACTTAGAATATTGCAGAGAAAAAGGAATAAAAGTTTCAAATGTTCCTTCTTATGGAGAAAATACTGTTGCAGAGCATACATTTGGGTTAATGTTAACACTATCTAAGAACTTGGATGATGCAATTGAGCATACGAAAAATGATAATTTTTCGCTTAAGGGACTGATGGGATTTGATTTAAAAGGAAAAACATTGGGCGTTGTTGGTGTAGGCCGAATAGGTCAGCATGCTATTAAAATCGCCAGGGGATTTGATATGAATGTTATTGCATGTTCTGGAAAAGAAGATTTAAAATTAAGTAAAGTTCTTGGATTTAAGTGGGTTTCTTTTAAAGAATTATTAAAAAAATCTGATATTGTAACATTTCATGTGCCTTTAACTAAAGATACAAAGCATATGCTCAATATGGAAAATATAAAATTAGTTAAGAAAGGCGCCTATGTGATAAATACTTCTAGGGGAGAAATAATTGATACTAAGGCATTATTATACGGCTTGGATAATAATATAATTGCAGGAGCAGGATTAGATGTTCTTGAAGGCGAAGAAAATATTAAAGAAGAGAAAATGCTTTTAAAAAATAATGATGAAAGAGATTGGAAGACTTTTCTTCAAAATCATCTGCTTTTAAAAGAAAAAAATGTTGTTGTAACCCCACATTCAGCATTTTTCACAAAAGAAGCCCTGCAGAGAATTTTAGATACTACTATTGAAAATGTAAGAGGATTTATAAAAGGAAGATTTGTGAACAGAGTTGCTTAATCTTTTTCTGCATATAAATCATATAAGCCGCTTCTTTTCGCAAGATAATAGAGTTTTCTTAATGCGTCTTTTTCTATTTGCTCTACTCTTTGGCGTGTAAAATTCATTTGTGATCCTATTTCATTAAGAGTTTTTCCTTCATAAAATCTTTCAATTATTACTCTTTTCGAATTTTCATCTAATTTTTCTAAACTTTTATCTAAAATATTTTTTATCTCTTCTTTTTTGTCTTCCTGTTCTAATATCCCTAAAAGAGAATAATCATTTTCATATAAGATATTATCTAAAAATTTTGGATCTTGATATTCTAGATCTTCTACAAATCCATCTCTTTCTTGAAAATCCCTTTTATTTTTGAATTTACCCTTGGATTTATAACGAAGATACATATTATATTCATTTAAATTAATAAATCCGTTTTTCTGTGCTATATATTCTTCATATTCATTATGATCTTTGAAACCTCTGTTCTCTGCCCAATAATTAAGTGCATCTGTCCAATTGTTCAGTCCACTTTTCTTTAAAATAGATATGTGATAATCATTTGTTGAGTTAAATCCTCTTCTTTTACAGCGTATAATCTTCTCGGTTGTTCTTAAACTAATATTTAATTGCTCTGCTATATTTCTTGCACTTTCAACTATGCTTTTTGTTTTGTTATCTAATTTTCTTACTAAATTTTCTCTTGCTGATACCATAAAAATATTTTGAATCACAGGTTTAAAAATCTACTCATATCTCAACGCTTCAACAGGCCTTACTTTTATTGCATGATAAGTCGGCCAGAATCCAGAAATTACACCGACTAAGAAAGCAAAAGCTAAACACCCAATAATTAAATAGAGAGGAGATGCTGCTTTCAGAAGAGTTGTGCCCAATTGATTTATTGCAATATACTCTATACTTTTGGATATAGCTATTCCTATAATAATTCCGAGAACACCACCGACTACACCAAGAAGCCCCGCTTCAATAATAAATATAGATAAAATATCCCTGTTTCTAGCGCCTATTGCTTTCATAACTCCTATCTCTTTTGTTCTCTCCAGAACAGATGTAAACATTGTATTTGCTATTCCTATGCCTCCGACTAATAAAGAAATAGCAGCAACACTAAGAAGAAAAGCAGTCAAGATGTTTAGAACTGTCCCAAAACTTTCCAGAACTTCCTCTGGAGTTAATATATTAAAATCTCTTGTCTCTTCTGTTAAACCTCTAAATTTTAAAAGTCTTTTGTCAACTCTTGCAGCCACTTCTTTAACATCTTCTTCTGGATTAACTTGTATAGCTAACTGGTCTACTCTTTCTTTTGTTTCTGGAAATAGCTCTCTAAAATCTTCTAGAGGCATAAAAATCAGTCTATCATCAAATGGGTTTCCAACTGTTTTTAAGACAGCCCTAACTTTGAAACTTTTTCCATTTATTATTATCTTATCGCCTGCATGAACTGCTTTCTTAAAGAAATTGTTATTTTTATATTGGCTTCCTATCATTATTTCTCTTGTATCGCCTTTATCCAAGAGTCTGCCCTCGTCAGCTTTGTAAAATCCAGTTTCTAAAAATACCGCAGACTTTTCTAAAGGAATGCCGACAACAGTAACATATCTTATTTCATCTGAAAATTCTATTTTTGCATTCGCCCCTGTCCAATAAGACAGGCCTCTCACCCCAGCTGTTTTTTCTATTATTTCTACATCTTTAATAGTTAATTCTACTGCTCCGCCTGTTCCTGGGCCTGCTAATTGCCCTCTTGGCTGTAAAAAAAACTTATCTGTTCCGAATTGCCTGAATTGCTCTCTAACAGCATCCTGCAAACCAAGAGAAACACTGATTAAAACGAAAATCGTTGATATTGCAATTAATATACCTATTAAAGTCAAGAATGATCTTATCTTTCTTTTCTTCATATTTCTTACCGCTATTTTAAAATAATCAGATATCATTTCGTTTTTCCTTTAATTTGTTTATCTATGATTGCTAGCTCCAAATTCCCAAAACAACTTTTATTTTCAAATTGAAATTCAGTATTAATTAGAATAATGCCTTTTCTTTTAATTTTGTTTTTTATAATAATATCTCCAGTAATATATTTATTGGGCGATATCTGTCTTTTGAATCTCTTATTTGATTCTATAATATACATTCCTTCTTTTTGTAAATTTTTGAAATTTATATCTTCAAATATTGAATCAAGACCATGTCTTATAGCCTCAGATAATCCGACATAGGCTAATTGGTTTAAGCATAGTTGGATATCAATATCAGTAGCATGTTCCAAAGGGCCTATTGTATAGCAAGTTGGTCCAACAAGGAAAGTCCCTTCTATTCTTGGATAACCAATACTAGCACTTTTTAAAACTCTTTGTTCTGGTTTATAGATTTCTAAAACTTCTCTTATATTTTCTTCTGATATATTGATCATTTTCTCAGCGCCTCAATAGGATTTAATTTAGATGCCTGCATTGCAGGAATAATTCCAGAAACTATTCCTATAAGCAGAGAAAATACCATGGCGAATAATATTAAAGGAAAAGATATTTGCACGCTTAGATCAATATCTCCTAGTGCAGCGCCTGCTACTCCAGAAACAAAAAACGCTAGACTCAAACCAATAATTATTCCTACAATTCCTCCAACTACACCAAGAAGCCCTGCTTCAATAATAAATATAGATAAAATATCCCTGTTTCTAGCGCCTATTGCTTTCATAACTCCTATCTCTTTTGTTCTCTCCAGAACAGATGTAAACATTGTATTTGCTATTCCTATGCCGCCGACTAAGAGGGAAATCGCTGCAATTCCTGCTATCACGAGCTGAATTATATTTAAAACAGTGTTTATTGTTTCTATGCTTTGCAAAGGAGTTTCTACAGAGAAATCCTCTTCCCCTACTTTTAGGTTCCTGTCTTTTCTGAGCTGGAATTCTATTCTTTCTGCTATTTCTTCTATATTGTCTTGATTAGAGACCTGTGCAACAATTAAGTCTATTCCATCTTCAATATTGAGAACATCTTTCAAGTCTGATTCTAGCATTAATATTACAGAATTAATTTGAAATGTACTTGCCTTTTTTAAAATTCCAACAACTTCAAAATTTCTATCTTGTATTTTCATACTATCTCCAATTCTTATTTTCTTGCCAAAAGTCTCATCTATGAAATCATTTCCTAAAACAATCCTTCCCTTGTCAGTCTCTGTTAATAATCTCCCATCTTCTAATCCGACATTCAATGCTTCATATATTACCTTTATTTGTTCTTTTTCTTCAGGGATGCTTGCAATAAATCTAAATTGTGACATTTTATTAAACTCTACTTTAACTATTCTTATCAAACGAGAAATTGCCAACTCAACGCCATTTACATTTTCTATTAATTCAAGGTCCTGCTTATTTAATTTTTTTACAACAGTGCTTCCAGGAGGCCCGAAGCCAGTTCCGGAATTTTGAATGACTAATTTATCTGCGTCAAGTGTTGCAAATTGCCCGGTTATGGCTTGTTGCAGACTATTTCCTAATGAAATGAGAGAAACAACTGCAGCAATACCTATAAAAATTCCGAGCATTGTCAGCCAAGACCTTAAGCCCCTATTTTTCAAGTTCTTTACAGCCAAAATTAAATAATCAAAGAGCATATTAATTATGCCTGCTGTGATTTATTACGCTTTGCATTACGCATACTTTTCCTTATAGTTCTATATAAAATAAAAATTAGTATCAATGTTATTATTATAATAATATAAAGCAGAGTATTATCTTTTTTGATCAATCCAAGCTCTATTGCTTTTTCTTGAGTATATACTATTATAGGAACATTAACTGTCTTTGTAATTTGTTTATTGTCAAAATCTTTATATTCAATTGTTCCGATTAATGTAGGATTTAGGTTATTATATAATACATCAAAAGTAGCGGTTTCAAAATCGTCAGAATCCACATTACCTATATAAACTTCTCCATCTGATAGTAATATGAATCCACTAGGATTTATTTTAACTGATACAAATCTGGCATTGGCAAGCCCCTTATTAACAATTTTCAGAGTTAATTTATCCTGCTGTCCGATTACTGGCTTATCTGTTTCTATAGAAAATACTAATTCAGCATTTCCCTTGACAGTTATTCCAATAGCGCCGGATTTAGTTCTTTGTTCATTATTTATAGTATAAAATACTGAATAAGGAATTTTGTAATCGCCAGGTTTTATGTCATTAGCTGCCTTTATTTTAAAGATAAATTCTTCATCGTCATTTTCATCAATTTCCTCAACAGAATCCTCTGAATTTCCTATAGGATTTAATGGGATATTAGTAAAATCTAGTTTAAAAGACACCGATGTTATTTGATCATCTAAATTGTTCTCAAGCTCTATTCTTATTGCACCTTCTTGGCCTGGAGATATAATATCTGTAGAGACTGATTTTATTGTTAGGGCCGATGCCAGATTTGTTAATATTAATACCATAAGTATAATTGCTGAGATTACTTTGATTTTTTTTGTCATGATTTTTTTAATTAATTCTAGTTTATAAACCTTTCTTTTGTAACTACTTAAAAGTTATTCATAATAAAAAAGATAAAGTTCTTAAAGCTTATTTAATGGTATTAATCATGCAAGACAATAAGAAAATCAATTTTAGCTATAAGATAAATGAAGAATCTAAAAATATGTGCGAGATCGGAGAAGCTATTAGAGAGTGGAGAAGAGAAAAGGGAATTAATCTAGAAGATGCTGCTAAAATTGTTTATGACTCAACAGACGAAGAAAGGAGGGGAGCCATAGCAACTTTAATCAGTTACCTTGGCTTTATAGAGCAGGGAAATTTATATTCCAAAGCCTCCTTAATTGCCAGAAAAGGGAAACAGGGCGAGATAAATCTGGCGCGCTTGTCTTTATATCTCCACAGCTTAAATATTCCTGAAAATCATGATATTATTAAAAGAATAAAGGAATTTGACAAAAGACTTAGTTATCCTTTAAAAAAGCCCTCTGTTTCTTAATAGTCGCCCATTTGCCTTTAACTTTCTTAGTAACTTTTTCAACCATGCCGTCTTTTAAATGGTATATTACATTTGCATGTTCAGCCAGTTTTGCATCATGAGTTACCATCACAATTGTCTTGCCTTTTTTATGAAGCTCTTCCAGAAAGTTAATGACTTTGTCTCCTGTTTTTGTATCTAAATTCCCAGTAGGCTCATCTGCTAGAATAACTTCTGGGTCATTTGCCAGTGCGCGTGCGATTGCTACTCTTTGCTGTTCTCCTCCTGAAAGTTGATTAGGATAATGGTCCATTCTATCTGCGAGATCAACCAGTTTTAAAAGTTCCTCTGCTTTTGTTTCCCTTTCTTCCTTTTCCATGCCCTGAAAAAGCATAGGAAGCATAACATTTTCTTTTGCTGTTAAATTAGGTATTAAATTAAAGCTCTGGAATATAAAACCTATTTTTCTTCCTCTTAATTGTGCAAGTTCTGACTCACCCATATGTGAGATGTTGTTTTTATCAAGATAGATTGAGCCTTCAGTCGGAGTATCCAGGCTTCCTACAAGGTTCATTGCAGTGGATTTGCCTGATCCAGAAGGCCCCATAATAGCTATAAAGTCGCCCCTATTAATCTCTATATTAAGTCCATCCAAAGCCCTGACTATATTTTCGCCCATTTCATAATAGCGGCGTACATCTCCCAATCTTATTATTTCCTTCATAATTTTATTGATAGTTTGCAGTTTAAGAAGTTTTGCATTTAGCAAAAATATAAAAATCAAGATTGTTCTTATAAAAGATGGTGGCAGAGGATTTGGCATTGACAGATGGCTTGGATACGACACAATTATTCTCCTCATTCTGGAATTCCATGCCCAAGCAATTAGTCAGTGAAATTAATCTTATTTTTAAAATAACAATTATTCTATTAATTCTATCTGTAGCATATATTATTATTTTATTGCTAATCAAATTATTTGCCTTGCTTCTTGGCTCTAGAGAAGCTAGAAGATTAAAGAAAATAAGCGAGCAACTTGAAGAAATTATTGGACTATTAAAGAAAACTAAAGAGCATAAGGAAGAGAAAAAACTAAAGAAATCTAGTTAATATCTTCTAAACTCCAGGGAGATTCTTTAGAATTTCTTCTTTTTTGGCAAGAAAATATCTCCCTCGTTGCTCTTGAAAGAATTTTTTTTACTGATTTCATATCCTGGATTCTCAGAACATATTTGACAAATTCTCCGTTAGAATTATTTTCTATTATTCGCACTTTATAAATACTTTCCAATTCATTATAAAATGCTAGTTCGCCTATGTCATATTCCCTTTCTTCCATTCTAATCACTTGTAAAAATAATATAAAAGGATTGTTATAATGGATTGAGACAAATGAGACGCAAGTTTTAAAAACCATGATTGAGGAGTATAGATATGATAATTCCAGTTAGGTGTTGGAGCTGCGGGAAGCCAATAGGACATTTGTGGGAAGAGTATAAGAAAAGAATAGAATCTGGAGAAGATTCTGGAAAAGTTCTAGACGAGCTTGGCTTGGAAAGATATTGCTGCAGAGGAATCTTTTTAGGAAATGCTGATATGCTCGCAGAAATTACTAAGTTCAAGAAAGCCTAATCAATCAAACTTTAAATAAAATGCAATTTATTGATAAAATTAAAGAAGGATATAAATCCTGCTCTCATGAACGCACTCTTCTAGATAGAGTAAGAGAATTACGAAAATCATACTATTATAATTATGGCACCTTGGAAGAATTAGGGGCTTTTTTAGACAATTATCAAAAAAACGAAAAAGGAATTTTCTTTGGTGTTGGAAAAATAGTATATATACTATTTCATATGACAGATGAGTTTTATCATGCGAAAAATAGAGAAATGATAGTTAATTACTATAATGAAGAATGTAAAAGATTAGAAGAAGAGTTATTATATCAAAGAAAATACAGGAATATTGATAATTGATTACACAATTTTTAATTTACTCCTCTTCTATGCCATCACAGTTAAAGATTTAAGCTAGATTGTTTTAAGTCTTTTATGAAACTAGCTACTTTATGTCTAATCCAAAGAGGAGAAGAAACTCTTTTTCTTTATCGTAATAAAGATCCTAATGGTTTTCATTATAACAAATATGTTGGATTATAGTGAAAGACACAAGTTTTCTACCAATATAGCTCGTCTTTCCCTTGATAGTCAAGGCGCAAACGGTCAAATTTCAGCGTTCTTGATGTTATATAATCTTTAACCCCTAAACGTTTCCTATGGAAAAATATTTC
>CAYIGH010000022.1:0-15239 GCA_964362915.1 Candidatus Woesearchaeota archaeon
TGTTTAAACATGGTAGAAGTTGAATTGAGAGAATGGGGAAATTCGATAGGGGTGATTTTGCCTAGTGAGAAACTTAAGAAACTAAATCTTCATAAAGGAGATAAAGTTGAAATAGAGATTATAGCTAAAAGAAGATTAAATGGGTTTGGTATATCTGCCGGGGCTGAATCTTTTGAAGAGGAAAAAGAGGTTCATGAAGAATTTTGGTAAATGAATCATATTGTAGATAGCTATGCTTGGATAGAATACTTTATAGGCTCTAAAAAGGGAGAGATTGTAAAGAAACTTTTTCTTGATGAGAAAAATCAATTTTTAACAGTTGAATGCTGTCTTGCTGAAATTAAAGGCTGGACGATTAAAAATAATCAGGATTTTGATAAACTTTATAAAATAATTCGTGCAAATTCTAATATTGTTGAGATTGCGGAATATAATTGGATAGAAGCTGCTATTGAAAGAGCTGAACAAAGAAAGACTAAGAAGAATTTTGGATTGATAGATGCTGTTCTTCTTGTAAAGCAAAAAGAATTAAATTGTAAGATAATATCTGGAGATACTCATTTTATGGGCATAAAAAATGTGATTTTTCTTGAATAAAGCTAAGATTTAATTAGTCTCTTTCTTGTTGAGAATTATGAAAATTAAATACGTTGGCAAATGCTTGCTGATTGAGGAAAAGGGAAAAAAGCTTCTTGTAGTCGGAGACTTGCACCTTGGATACGAGGAGGTATTAAATCAGAGCGGGGTATTTGTGACTAGGGAGATGTTTAAAGAAATGATTAATTATTTTGACAGGGTTTTTGATAGGGTCGGAGAAGTTAATTATGTTGTATTGTTAGGTGACGTTAAACATGCCTTTGGAGGAATTTTAAGGCAGGAATGGAATGATGTTTTTGGATTATTCGATTATTTGGAAGACAAATTGAGTAGAGATGGTAAAATAATTATTGCGAAAGGAAATCACGATATTGCACTTGGGCCCATTGTTAGGAAGACGAGGAGAGTGAAAATTCATGATTATTTTGTTGTTGGAAAATATTGTTTTGCTCATGGAGATGTGGAATATGGCGGAATGTTGGATAAGAAAATTAAATGTTGGATTATGGGGCATGGGCATCCTGCTATTAAGCTGGGAGATAAGGTTAGAATTGAGAAATATAAATGTTTTTTAGTAGGGAAATATAATAGAAAAGATATTATTATTGTGCCTAGTTTTTTTGATTATAGTGAGGGAAGTGATCCTAGGGAGAATGATTTAGGAATGGCCCGGGATTTTGATTATGATAAATTTGATGTTAAGATTATTGATTCCGGGGATTTGAAAGTTTTGGATTTTGGGAAGCTGGGGAAGTTGAAATAGGGAATTACTATATTTGATTACGATAAACATTAAATAGATATTGTGTGAAATAGGGCTATGGAATCTTGTCGAGTTCAGACAATATCTAATAAGGAAGAATTAGAGATGTTATTAAGAGTTTATCATATAAGAGAAGGATATCTTTCTGTAAGTTCAAAGGAAGAAGAAAGAGTTGTATTTACTCTAGACTGCCTTGTTAAAAGAGATTTAATTAAACAAGCAGATAGACATCATCCTGGACTCTATGGGGGAGGAAGATCAAGATATTTTGTTAGTATTAATGATAAAGGGAAAGACGTTGTTAGAAAGGTTGTTAGACATTATAATTCTTTGGTTGAATAAAGAGGGAAGTCGATTTATAATTATTGAGCTTGCTCTTGATTGCCTTTTCTAACTTGAGGGAAGGGGATATGAACAGGGAGGCTGAGATCTTCTTCTAGGAGGAGAGCCTTTACTGAGCATTTTTTTAGGATAAAATTGATAAGTGGAATTCTAATTTTGTCCTCAATTTGCTTTTTTTTCCATGATTTTGCAATATCTTTTGCCTCTTCTTTGTTGGCTGAGAATAGGATGTCTCCTTCGAATGAAACCTCCCCGTGTTTAAGATCTTCTTTTTTTTCCTGGTCTGAATATACGACTGAAAATATAAAGGAGATTCTTACTCCTTCTGTATCTTTTAAAAGGTCTATTTTTTCTTTGTTTACATCTGTAAATTCTATGTTTGTGTTAATTGGGCCTCGTTGGAAGCTATTTGATCTGGTGGCTAGGATCTTTTTTAAATTAAAACCGATTATTTGCATTTAGCATAGTATTTTAAGTTGTTTTTAAATTTTGTTGTACTTTGGGTTTTTGTAAATTTTTTTATTACTTTATAGTTAATACTGCATAAAGATTTAAAAAGGGGAGGGTTGTTGAGAATTGATGCAACAAAAGGAAATCTTAAGAATGTTGATATATATTATTGTATTTGTGAATGCTTTTTTTTTAAATGTAATTATACATGAGATTGGACACTATCTTGCGGCAGACTATTACGAATTGGAGCCTGAAATTGAGTTTGATTTTGGGGTTGTTGGGGATTTGGGTTTTGGACTGGAAAGTAGACCTATAGCATCCACTAATTTTATTGCTCCTTTAAATAAGATAGAGTTATATTCTATTGTATTGATGGGGCCCTTGATGAACTTAATGTTGGGAATTGCGGTTTTTTTCATTTTTGTTTTTTGCAAAAAAGAGATTATAAGAGAAGTGATGATTATTTGCTTTATTATTTCTATTGCTTCTTTTATAATGAATATTGTTCCTATAAGCGGAACTGATGGAAGTCTGGTATTTGGGTTTTAGGATGCGCTCTCTGACTAAGTTTTGTTCTTCTCGTGGATTTGATTTTTTAACAACTTCCAAAGCTTATCTAAAATTATTTTTGGGACTGCAATTGCCTTTTGATTGTTGAGCTTTTCAATCTTTTCTCCTAAGGAAAGAATTGCCTTTTCATTGCCTAGATTAATTTGCTCTTTTGCTTCTTCTATAATAATGTTCCAATTTGTCGGATTTTTCTTAATAATGACAGCGATATCATCTAAATCTTTGGCTCTAGAAGTTGCACTCTTCATAATAATAAGATCGTGGGGATCAGCTACTTTTACTATAAGATTTTTGCCAAACTCATGAACTTGTTTAGCGCGATCTTTCATTTTTTCAGAGAACCTTGAAGTAATAATCCTATTCATAAAAAGATCAAAACGGACGTTTTCCAATTTAAATATGGTGGGCGTATTGCTCCTTAGTTCATGAAATGAAGCTACATCCGTCTCTTTGGCTCCTAATTTTTTAAGTGCTATGATAAGTTTATCTCTGTCTTTCTTTTTATCAAAAACAAAATCAACATCTAATGTTGAATCTTTGATGCCTCTAAGCATCATTCCTGTACCGCCGATTGCGTAAACTGAGATTTGCTTATCTAATATATTGCCTATTGCAATAAAAATTTCTTCTTGCTGTTTTATATCTATCATCTTCTATAATCCTCCAAGTCTGCGAGATTTAAAGGAATATAAATTTTCCATTTTCTTTCTATGTCTTTAAAATCATCTGAGGAAAAATGCTTTATTATATAACTAAATTTTTTAGCTTTTCTTTTTTTTGCTAGGTTTAAGAATCGTTTGGGCATTCTTCTTACCTTTTTTACGATTTTTCTAGAAAGTTCGTAAAGGGCCACGATTTCGTTTATTAGACCTTCTTTTTTTGCTAGGTTGTATAAAAGACTCCAATTAGATATTTTTCGGAATAGAGCTAGAGAAGCAATTAGGTGGCGAACATCTCTTTGTTTTATAGCATAGATAAGCGCTTCTTCATGAGAAGGTATTCTACCGTGAATATAATAAGGGTTAGAAGATGCCAACTGAACTGGAGAAACTTCATTAATCCTTTCAGTATAACTTATTCCTTTTTGCTTATTCCTCAAAGATATACTGTACAACCTACGTTTTCCTTCGGTGTAAAAAGTTTTTACAAATCCAAGTTTTCTTAAACGATGTATGATATAGATTGCTTTAATTCTATTTATTCTTAATCTCTCGCAGAGAGTTTCTAAAGTATACAATCCTTCGAGCGATTCTGCTAATTTGTTATATTTACTTGTTCCTTTTTTCATATTTAAATGTATATTATTTAATATATAAACTTTTCTATTATATTAAGTCATTATTAAATGTATGATTATTAATATATAAATAAACGTTTTAAATTTAAAATGCGTGAAATTAGAAATGCTAGATGAGATAAATTGGGAAGTAAAATAAGAAAGGAGGATAATTTAATAGGAAATTGACATTTGCCTTATAGCAAATCTTCTTCGCTGACAACAATAAAGTCTCCTATGGCAATTATTGTATTATATGGAACAAGGACTTCTTTGTTTGATGAAACTTCAAGACTGAGATTTCTTGTGTATGGTGTTGGATCTTTGAGAACGAGCTGGATTAATTCGCCTGTGCGCGTTTCAAATGTTATATCTTTTACCAATCCTAATCGCTTGCCTTCTTTTGTTACGACTAATTTTCCAAGAACGCCCTTTAAGGGTTTTTTATCTATAGGCATGGAAAAGAGAAAGGAAGAGCATATATAAATTTTTCCATTTTTGAAGATGGATATTGATATATGAGAAATGAGTATAAGAAATGAGGAAGAGGTGGGTTTTTAGGATTGGTCGAAGAGGTTTGTATGGGGAGTGTCCCCTTGAGTTCGTGTGGAGTAAGAGAGATGTTTAAATAGAGAGTGTAAATCTTTTTCTATTTTTAAATTTCCATTTTTAAATTTTTGTATATTATATTATATATATTAATATGGATATTTTATATTGTATATGTTAATGTATATGCTTTCTGTACTATGTGTTTAAGATATCTACTTTATACATTAATGTACCTACTTTATACCCTCCATATTAAGAGAACTATATTATATGTTTAAGATATCTATTTTATATTATATATATCTATATTGATACTAATTTAGTAGCTAGATTTGTTCTTGTTAATTGTTTGTATATAAGCTATATTGATTAGATTTTTTATCATCTTGTTAATTGTTTGTCATTTATCTTTTTGTTTTTTGTTTCTTTTATTTTCCAGAGGAAATAAGGGTGTAGGTATTTTTATCTTATTTTAAATTTGTCTCTCGGAAAAGTTTTATTTTCCAGAGGAAATAAGGGTTAGAGTTTAGTTAAGTTTATATAGGGAGTTTGTTAATTTGTTTAGTTAAAAACAGAGGCGGGATGATGATAGATAAGATAGATAAAATTTTTGAGAATTATACTAATAATAGCTTGTTTGCAGATAAGAGTGTTTTACAGGCTAATTATATGCCTGAAGCAATTTTACATAGGGGGGAACAGATAGAAGCAGCAGCCTCTATATTGGCTCCTGCTCTGAAAGGAGAGAGGGTGAGTAACCTCTTTTTATATGGGAGGACAGGGAGCGGCAAAACCTTAAGTATTCGATACGTTGGAGAGAAACTGAAAGAGAAGGTAAAGAAAATGGACAACGATAATTTGAAAATTATATATGTGAATTGCAAGATGAAGAAAGTTGCAGATACTGAATATAGGATAATTGCTGAGTTTATACACTTGCTAGGCGGAAAAGTACCCTCTACCGGACTGCCTACTGATGTTGTTTATTCCAAATTTGTAGATATGATTGATGATAAGAAGCAAGTGATAATTTTAGTCCTAGACGAAGTTGATCAGGCAGTTAAGAAGATAAACGATAATTTTATTTATTCATTAA
Source organism: Candidatus Woesearchaeota archaeon (assembly GCA_964362915.1). GTDB lineage: Archaea > Nanobdellota > Nanobdellia > Pacearchaeales > GW2011-AR1 > JAUSIK01. Next base: position 5,650 of record CAYIGH010000022.1, read on the forward strand.
CTAGAATTAATTCTGAATTGAAGAATGCGCAGATTAGTTTAGTTGGGATAAGCAATAGTTTGACTTTTATGGATAATTTGGATCCTAGAGTCAAGAGCAGTTTGGGAGAAGAGGAATTGGTATTTCCACCGTACAATGCGTTGCAGCTACAGGATATTTTGAGAGAAAGATCTGCAAGGTCATTTAGAGCAGGTATTTTGGAGAACGGGGTTATTGAAAAATGTGCTGCCTATGCTGCAAGAGAACACGGCGATGCCAGGCGAGCGCTTGATTTATTGCGCGTAGCAGGAGAATTGGCTGAAAGAGGAGGCTCTAAGAAAATTAGTTTGAAACATATTGATATTGCAAATGAAAAAATAGAAAGAGATAAGATGCTGGATGTTATAGAATCAGTACCTAAACAATTTCAACTTGTGTTAAAAGCGATTATGGAGCTGGATTTGCGAAGGGAAAAGAGAAGAGTCAAGGGAGCGGAATGGAACAAAGATATAAGAGACGACAGGATTTTTACCGGAGATGTTTATAATTTTTATCAAGAGCTTTGTGAAAAAACAAAGAATGATGTTTTAACACAACGCAGAGTGGGAGATATTTTGGCAGAATTTGATATGCTAGGAATAATCAATGCGCATGTGATAAGCAAGGGCAGACAGGGAAGAACTAGGGAGATTAAGCCAATGCTGGCTTCTGGGATAAAGGAGAAGGCTAAAGAGATTTTGGAGAAGAGTTTGGAGTTGTGAAATTATTATTGTAGGATATAGCAATTGTTATATAGTATTTAGTAGTTTGCTAAATATGGGAATCAGAAAAACACTTGTTAGTTTGGTTTTTGTTGGAGGAGTTAGTTTAGCTGGATGTGGTAAACAAGATGATATTGAGATAGATAGATTGCCTGAGAAGGAGGCTGTGGCGGATAGTTCTTCTATTAATCAAGAAAAACACGATAAGGAGACTGTTGTAGATATACAGAATGTAGAACATAAGGAACTGGTATTAGATATACCAATTCTTCAGAGCGGGCCGACGCAGTTGAGAAAGCATTTAATAACAAAAATAGATGGGGCATGGGTGGATAGAAAAATAGAGGGCAAGACCGAGGGGGATTCTTTATATGATTACGATATTAAAGCAAAAATAACAGATGTAAGCGGGAATGAAAATATTTTTTATTATTGTTTTTCTGTTCCATCGGGAATAACTCAAAAAGTATTACCAGTACAATCTATCCAATATAATATGGTTTTAACTCTAAGAGAGAAAAACAACTTGACCTTAAAACACGGCATTCAAAGATTTTTTTGGTTGACAGAACTTAATAAAGTAAATAGAGATTTGGAGACAAATATTACTACTTTTTATTTAAAAGATGGGAATACTTTTTCAGGGGAGTGGGTTTCAAATACCGATTGGGAAACGCTATATTTCAAGGAGAGAAATATTTTAGAGAAAGGCTATATTTATGGACTGTCTCAATCTGAGGAGAGATATAAGAAGATAAATATAGGAAGTGTAGCTTCTATAGAATTCGATAACTCAAAAGCAAAAGAAATGTTTGATAGGAGGCATAGAGAATATTTCAAGAAAAACAGTCCTAAAGAAATAGTTCTTAATGATAATTCTAAGATAATATCTGATATTAGCTATATAATAGATTTTTGCGGGCATTATTATAGTACAGATTGTCATATTAGATTAATGGATGATTTAGAATTATTGAAAGTTATATCAAATTTAGAAGCGCAAGAAATTAAAAAAGGTGAAAAAGGAGAAATTACATACTTTGGCGATGGCTATTTTGAATTTACGGAGAATACGAGGCGGAATGAAATACTAAGACTTCAACGATTAATTCCTGTTGAAGCCGCATACAATTATAAACCCCATGAGATTAAAGAGTATTTGCATCAAATACAAATACCGTTGGATGAGATATTAGACCTAGAATTTACAGGAGGATACTATAAATTGGTTAAAAGAGAAGAAAATGATAATTTTTATGGTTCTACAGTGGATAACGATTATCGAGAGATAATTATTAATAATCGTTTAGGAAGGAAAGAGAGGGCTTTTCTATACTCCACCAGCGAATCCCATTTCGGGCACTGTGGAGAATCTTTGATGAACCGTACTCATGATATGGACAGCGTTATTGTAATGCAGAAGTACGGCGCAATTGCTATTCCATTGAATTTGATAAAGAAAATTATATTTTTAGATAATAAAAAAGGAGATTAGTATTAATTAGACAAGAGGGCGTTTAGGAAGATGAAAGAGGAAATCTTAAAAATTGTTAGGGAGAGAGGGCTTTTATTAGAGAAGGATGTGATGGACATATTGGAAAGTTTTCCCAATACTGTTGTTGCAAAGGATTTTTTGATTGAGATTGAAAGGGCTTCTGGGCAGAAGATGATCACAATGAGTTTATTGAATAAAAATGTTGAATTTGTTAATAGCGTTGTTAAAAAATTAGAGGGCGAGAACAAGAGCATTATTGAGAACATTTTTATCAAATTCGGAGTTAGTTTAGAAGTACGGACAGAAAGAGAGGTTGTTAGCAGCAAGGAGGCTTATAACAGCAAAGAAGGGACGAGCCAAGGGCTGGAGAATTCAAACTATAGAATTTTTTATTCAGATACAAAGCCCGAAAAGAAATTAGAGGTTAAAGATTTTACCAACCATTTCAGAACCAGATATCAGGTATTGCAAAGAATTTTAATGTCGCGGCCGGAATTGCAGAATCTTGTTTCTATAGGCAAGATTTCTAGCGAGAGGCAGAGTTTAAGCATTATCGGTATTGTAACAGAAAAAAGAATTACCAAGAACAAGAACATGATAATTAAGTTCGAGGATTTAACAGGGGAGATTGTCGGATTGGTGAAGTCTGACAGAGAAGAGATTTTTGGAAAGGCAGAGGAATTGCAGCTTGATGATATAGTAGGTGTTCGGGCTAGCGGGAATAGTGATATGGTTTTTTTGCATGATATTTTTTTCCCAGATGCTTTTATTTTCGAAAAGACGAGATTCCAAGAGGATATCAATATAGGGTTTTTGTCTGATATTCACTGCGGAAGCGACAGGCACCTGGGAAAAAGCATGGAGAAGTTTTTGGAATGGATCAATAGCGATGACGAAGCTGTTCGAAAGATTAAATATATTTTTATTGTTGGCGACAATGTTGACGGGGTTGGCATTTTTCCAGGGCAGGAAGATGTTTTGATGCTGAAAGATATGAAAGGACAGTATGCTTTGCTCGCTTCTTATTTAAGGCAGGTTCCTAAAAATATAACGATTTTTATGTGCCCCGGACAGCATGATGCTGTTAGAGTAGCTGAGCCCCAGCCCCTGATAGGCAGGAAATACGCTCCTGAATTATATGAGATAGAAAATTTAATTTTAGTTACAAATCCTTGTTTAGTAAAATTAACTGAGGAGAAGAATGGAATTTGGAAGGAATTTAAGGTGCTTATGTATCACGGAGCAAGCATTCACAGCATTATTAACGAGATTAAAGAATTGAGGGACATGAAAGCGCACAGATGCCCTGCCAAGGCAGTGAAACACATGCTGAAGAGGAGGCATTTGGCTCCGACTCATGGCGAGGTAGTTTATATTCCAAATAGCGAGAAGGACCCCCTATTGATTGAGGAAGTGCCGAATATTTTATGTATAGGAGAAGTGCATAGACTGGACATAGAGAATTATAATGGGATTTTAATTGTTACTGGAAGCTGTTGGCAGGCACAGACGCCCTTCGAAGAAAAAGTTGGAAATATCCCGGATCCTTGCAAATTTCCTGTTTTTAATTTGAAGAGTGGGGAGTTGAAGATATATGATTTTGGGATAGAGGAAGAGATTAATAAGATGTATTGAGGATTGGGTTGAGAGGAGGTTGCATTTTGTTTTCTCACAAAGATAAAATGTAAAGGTTTTTTACAACAATGCTTTTATAGTTGGATTATATGAAATTTTAAAGAGGTTTTTGAAAAGAGGATTAGAAAGAAAGAGAAATTATAGGAGGAGAAATGAACATTCAGGAATACTTTGAACATATAAAGCAAAAGGTTAATAGTGAATTTGAAATCGCAGGAAGGGCAAGGGCAATTGGGATAGATCCTGTTGCTAAGGTAGAAGTGCCAATAGCGACGACTCTTGCTGAAAAAGCTGTTGGACTGATAAGTGTAATTTATCCACAGCTGGATAAGAGGATTGTTGATAGAATAAATGCTCTTGAGGAAGAGTACGGGCCTTTGGATACGGCTGTTGCATTTAAAATTGCTGAGGAAATTGCTAAGGAAAAATTTTGTAAATTTGAAAGTTTATTACAGGCTATTGAAGCAGGAATTAGAGTGGGATTTGCTTATATCACGCTAGGAGTTGTGAGCTCCCCTATTGAGGGCTTTACTGAATTGAAATTAGGCAAGACTAGAAAAGGAGAAGATTATTTTATTGCTTATTTTTCAGGACCCATAAGAAGCGCCGGCACTACAGCGTCATGTATGGTGTTGATGCTGATTGATTATTTGAGAGAGAATTTTGGATTTGCTAAATACGATCCTGATGAAAATGAGGTAAAGAGATACATAACTGAGAATTATGATTATCATGAAAGGGTCACTAATCTGCAATATCTACCAACTGAAGCAGAAATTGAATTCTTGGCTAAAAATTTGCCTATTCAGATAGATGGAGAGTCAAGTATTGAAAGGGAGGTTTCTAATTATAAGGACTTGCCTAGAATACACACGAGCTATATTCGAGGAGGAATGTGCTTGATTTTTTCTGAAGGACTGGCGCAAAAAGCGCAGAAGGGATTTAGATTATTGAAAGGGGTACAGGAAAAAGGATTTAAGATAACTGGATGGGAATTTTTAGATGATTATGTTAAGAAATTTAAGCAAACCAAGAAGGAAGGAAGCAAAGAAGACAGCAAGCCAGTATATATTAAGGATTTAGTTGCTGGAAGGCCTGTTTTTAGTCATCCGTCAAGATCAGGAGGATTTAGATTTAGATACGGAAGAAGCAGAACAAGCGGATTCTCTGCTGTTTCTGTACATCCGGCAACAATGGCGATTTCCGGCGGTTTTATGTCTGCCGGAACTCAATTAAAAGTGGAAAAGCCGACTAAGGGGTGTGTAATAAGTGCATGCGACGAAATTGATGGACCTATAGTAAAATTGAGAGACGGAAGCGTGATGAGAATTTTAGATGCTATTGAAGCAAAGAGAATTTATAATAATGTTGAAGAAATTATTTATTTGGGAGATATATTATTTTCTTTTGGCGATGTTATTAATAGAAATTATGAATTGCTGAAGCCAGGATATTGCGAAGAATGGTGGGAGCTTGAGCTGAGGAAGAATTCTGAGGGAGAAGCTGGAATAGATAAATTCAAAGTTGGTTTTAGGGAAGCTTTAGAGCTGTCTAGAAAATACAGAATTCCTTTACATCCTAAATATATTTATTATTGGAGAGAAATAGATTATGAACAGTTTTTGGGATTACTAGACTGGATTGGGCATGGGGAGATCAGAGAGGGAAAATTGGTTTTGCCATATACGAAAGCAGATAGGGAGAGGTTTATAAAAGGAAAGAGAGCATTGGAATTAATAGGGTGCGAGCATAAAGTTACAATAGAGAATGTGGTTTTAAGCGAAGAGGAAAACAAGGTTTTGTTATTTAACTTCGGCATTGAGTTAGGGGATGGAGAGAAGAATTTTTTAGATAATATTGAAAGAGCTGCATTGAGAATAAAGGGGATTGGAGAGAAGGATGTTTTGGATATTATTAGCGAATTATGTGAAATTGAGATTAAGGATAAGAGCGGGACATTTATAGGAGCAAGGATGGGGAGGCCTGAAAAAGCAAAATTGAGGAAATTGGCAGGAAGCCCCCACGTTTTGTTTCCTGTTGGAGAGGAAGGCGGGAGATTAAGAAGTTTTCAGGCAGCCACTGATGCCGGAGGAGTCAGAGCAGAATTTCCTAATTTTTATTGCGACAGGTGCAAAAAAGACTGGGTTTATCCCAGATGCGCTGAGTGCGGTGAATTTTGCAAGAAAATTGAGGAAGGGAAAAAAGATTATACTGAAAGAAAAGTAGATATAAAAGAATATTTTGAAAGAGCGAAGAAAATGCTTGGATTGAGGAGCGAAGAAATACCTTTAGTTAAGGGTGTAAGAGGAACCAGCAATAAAGACCATAGCTGCGAAAATTTAGGGAAGGGATTGTTAAGAGCAAGATACGGGCTGAATGTCAATAAGGATGGAACAATCAGATATGACATGACTGAGATGGTTGTTACACATTTTAAGCCATTTGAAGTAGGAACAAGAGTTGAGAAATTAAGAGAATTGGGGTATGAAAAGGACATATATGGCAAGGATTTAGAGAAGGAAGATCAGATTTTGTGTTTATTTCCTCATGATGTTATCTTGCCTGCTTGTCCTGAGAGTCTGGATGAAAGAGCAGACGATGTTTTTTTAAAGATCTCTAATTTTATTGATGACGAATTAGAGAAAATTTATAAGGCGGAAAAAGTTTTCAATGTTAGAAACAGGGAAGATCTGCTAGGGATGCTTGTTGTCTGCATCGCGCCCCACATTTGCACTGCGACTGTAGGCAGGATAATTGGATTTTCCAAGACCCAAGGATTTTTGGCAAGCCCTTTTTTACATGCAGCTCTTCGTAGAGATTGCTTAGGATATGATAATTATGTTTCCATAAAAGAAAATGGGAATTGGAAGATTGTTAAGATAGGGGAATATATTGATGGGATAAAGCCTGAAAGGCAAGTGGATGTTTTTGGCACCTTAGCTAAAAAGATAGAAAATATTTCCACATGGAGCAATCCGGGAGAGGGGGAAGTAGCAGAAGTCACTAAGCATCAGCCTAGGGGGATGGTGAAATTATATTTGGAAGACGGAAGAAAAATTGAACTTACAGAAGAGCATAAAGTTTATACTAAAGGAAGAATCAAGAAAAAAGCTTGTGAATTAAAAGTAGGAGACCAGCTTATGATTTCTTATAAGAGGAATATTGAAGAAAAGGACACTGATGAAATATTTTTGCCTGAAATCTTCAGGGATAGAGACGATATTATGTTAAGAAATGTTAGAGATTATCTTTCTCAATTTGAAAGGGTTTGGAGATATAAAAATTTTCCTTTTAGAGATAGCTTTCCAATAAAACTTGTTAAGGAAATATTGGAGAGAAACGGCAAGAGTTTGCAAGATTTGCCTTCTTCGGTTAGAATCGCTATTAAAAGAGATAATGTTGATTTACCAATTAGGATTTGTTTAGATAAAGAGCTGTTAGAAGTTATCGGGCTATATATTGCAGAAGGACATTGCAGAAAAAACGATTCTAAAAAAGGTTTGTATCAGGTATCTATTTCTGGAAAAGAAGTAAAAGAGTTTGTTAGAATAGTTTTTTTATCTCATTTTAAATTGAGACCCACGCATGAGAGAGAAGATGCCATAACTTTTTCTTCGAGGATTATTTATGAATTGTTTGTAAACTATTTGGGATGTGGAAAAGGGGCCCATAATAAGAGAATTCCTAGTATTTTTTTGAATTTGAAAAAAGAAAAAATCGCGGCCGTGTTGCGGGGATATTATGAGGGGGATGGGAGTGTTAGTTTGGGAGATTATAGAGTAGCTTGTGATAGTGTAAGTGAGGGCCTAAAGCACGATTTAAGCTTTGTTTTATCAAGATTTGGAATATTTACTAAATTTTATGAATATAAAAAAGAACCCGGGCCCAGAGTTAGGGAGTTTTATATTAGAAAAAACAGAGCTATTCCTAAATTTAAGATAACCAAGATCAGTATATTGTCTAATTTTATAAAAATATTCAAGAAAGAAATAGGGTTTTTATCTGAGAGAAAAAATAATATTTTGGATAAATTATGCGCGAATGTTTATAGGGCATATGGGATGAAAATAGATTCGGATAGGGACTACGCTTATCCTAAAATTAGAAGCATTGAGACGGGCGAAGAAAAAATTAGTTATTGTTTTAATGTGGTTTCTGAACACAATTTTTTTGCTAATGATATATTGGTAAAAAATTGCGATGGCGACGAATGCGCTGTAATGTTATTAATGGATTTGCTTTTAAATTTTTCCAGGAAATTTTTACCAGCTCATAGAGGAGGAACACAGGATGCTCCTTTAGTTTTAAATACTTCAATAAGAGCAGGCGATGTTGATGATCAGATTTTGGACTTTGAGCTGGGAGAATATCCCTTAGAGCTATATGAAATGGCTGAACAAAGAAAACATTCCTCCTATGTGAAAAATATTGAGACAGTGAAAACTAGGCTAAGGAAAGGAGGAAATGTTTTTGATAATATAGCATTTACTCATAACTGTTTTGATTTTAATTCTGGCGTTCTTAACTCTTCTTATAAGGTCCTGCCGACAATGAGTGAGAAGGTTGATAAACAGATGGAATTATGCGAAAAATTAAGGGCTGTCGATGTTAGGGATGTTGCCAGATTAACAATTGAGAGGCATTTTATTAGGGATATCAGAGGAAATTTAAGGAAATTTTCAATGCAGGTGTTTAGATGCGTGCAATGCAATACTAAATACAGAAGGCCTCCTTTAAGCGGAGGATGCACCAGATGCGGCGGGAGGATAATATTTACGATTTCTGAAGGAAGCATCTTGAAATATATGCAAAAAGCCCTTGAATTGGCACGCAAATATAACGTGAGCCCCTATTTACTGGAAAGTTTGGAATTAACTGAGATGTATATCCAGAGTATTTTTGGGAAGGATTCTGAGAAACAAGAGGATTTGAAGAAGTGGTTTTAGAGAGTATAGAATCTTCTTCCATAATATTTATATAAAAGAAGATTTAAGAAGAGCTATGCCTGATTTGGAAGTCAAGGTTTTGGGATCAGGGGGAAGATCTAGAAGAGGAATTTCTGTTAAGTTGGATTTTACAGGAGAGTGGCTTGGGTTAGGAGATCAGCCCTGGGGATTCAGTGAGGAAAAGTATACTGATTCTGACGGATGTGCTAATTTTGATTTCGATAGCGATTATGATGGGGCACCTTTTGATTTGTATGTTGATCATAAGAGAGAGGGAGAATATAATTTAGGAAGGGATAGTTATATAGAAGCTAATTTATATGAAGATTCTGATAATGAGGAGGATGAGTGATATGTATATACCAGATAGTCACGATCCATATCCGCGGCACTGGAAGGAAAGAGCAAGGAAAGAGGCTAGAGAACTGGCGGCGGAACTAAATAGGGAGGAAAGGGCAAGGAAAGAGGCTAGAGAACGGGAGAAGGCTAAAAAAGACGAATGTATATGTTTTATTGCTAGTGTAGTTTATGGAGATAGTAATATACGAGAGATTAATACGTTAAGAGAATATAGGGATAATGTTTTAATGCAAGATGAGTTGGGAAAGAAATTTGTTGAGTGGTATTATGGGGGAGGAGGAGAGAGAATGGCAGAGTTTATTGAGAAGAAAGCGAGATTTTTGATTCCAGTTATAAGAAAGGGATTGGATTTTATTGTTGAGGATTATAAACAAAGAAGAACATAAAATTTTAAATTGTAAGATAAAAAACAAT
>CAYIGH010000023.1:0-15229 GCA_964362915.1 Candidatus Woesearchaeota archaeon
CTATGGGACCTTCACATAGAAAATTCATATTCCATTTCTGGATTAAAGAGCCAAATTCTAGAGGGTCTTTATGGTGGAAAGTTTTTCCTTCTTTTTCGTATGTTGTTTTTGTTTTTTCAAATACTTTCTTTGCCCATTCTTCATCAAGAGGATAGTGATTTTTTGCGAGTTTTTCGTTAGCTTGAAGCATTTTCATGCCAATTATTTTTAGGCCCGCTTCTTCCAGTCTTGAGGTTATTTTTCCTATTAAACCTCTAGATACACCATCTGGTTTTATTAATACAAGGGTTTTTTCTTTTGTCATTGTTTTTTTATTACAAAGGAAGTATTTTAAAGTTTGCTATTATTAAAATTTATGCTTAAAAGGGAATTTACAAATGAAGATATTAGAGGAAAATACGACTCTTTTTCTAGATTTTACGATTTTGTTCAATTTCCCTTTGAGATTATTATTTTAGCAAGATTAAGGAGAAAATTATTGAGAGATATTTATGGGAAGGTTTTGGAGATTGCTATTGGGAGCGGAAGGAATTTACGATATTACAATAAAGATTGTAAAATTATAGGAATTGATTTTAGTCCTAAGATGCTTGAGATCGCTAGACAGAAAGCTAGGAAATTAGGCACTAATGCTGATTTTTATGTTGGAAATGCAGAGAAGCTGAGATTTGAGAAAGGCAAATTTGATTTTATTGTTGATAGCCTGGGATTATGCACTTATCCTAATCCTATTAAGGCATTGAAAGAAATGGCAAGAGTTTGCAAGAAAAGTGGAAAAATATTATTATTAGAGCATGGGATAAGCAATACTAGATTTTTTTCCAAATTTCAGTATTGGAGAGACGCAAAACACCATCGTGCTGGAAAAGTCGGATGTTCTTTAATAAGAAATCATGAGGAGATTGTAAAAAAGGCAGGGCTTAAGATTAAAAATATTGAAAGACATTTGTTTGGGATTTTTTATGTTATTATTGCGAGGCCATAGCTAAATTTTTATAAAAGGTTCATTACTTAATCAGGAATGAGAATAATAGCTGATCCAGAGAATTCTTCGGAATTCTCAGTCTCGTCAAAAATGAAGAAGATGCGTATTTTTGCCGATTTACAAATACATTCTAAATATGCGAGGGCGACCAGCAAAGATTTGAGTTTGGCTAATTTAGAGAAATATGCAAGAATAAAGGGGCTTGATTTGCTTGGAGTTGGAGATTTTCAACATCCCTTACATAGAAAGGAGATAGATGATTATTTGCAAGATGAGAAAAAAGGAATTTTGTGGAGCAAGACAGGATTTCCGTTTTTATGGCAGACTGAAGTGAGTTTAATGTTTTCACAGGGAGGAAAGAGGAGGGCTGTTCATTTGCTGGTATTTGCGCCTAATAGGCAAATAGCTGATAGGATAACAGCATATTTAGGAAGTAAAGGAAGGCTAGATTATGACGGCAGGCCAATTTTTGGAATGTCCTGCAGAGATTTGGTTAAAGATTTGAAGGAGATTGATAATATGATTGAGATTATAAGTGCGCATTGCATGACTCCATGGTTTGGTTTGTTTGGGAGTGATAGCGGTTTTGATTCTTTGCAGGAATGTTTTTTAGACCAAACTGATAAAATTTATGCAATTGAATCTGGAATGAGCGCTGATCCTTCTATGCTGTGGAGATTAAAGGAGAAAATTAATATTGTCAGTTTTAGTGATGCGCATTCGTTTTGGCCATGGCGTATAGGAAGAGAGGCGACAATATTTGAAATTCCTGAATTAAGCTATGATAATATTATGGGGGCCATAAGAACAGGGGAAGGTTTAGTTGGGACTATTGAAACTCCTCCTGAATATGGGAAATATCACTGGGATGGGCATAGGAATTGTAATTTTAGCTGTTCGCCTTCTGAGACAGGAAAATTAAATAGAATTTGCCCTGTTTGCGGGAAGAATTTGACGATTGGAGTTGAAAATAGGATTGATCAGATTGCTAAGGAAAAAGAAGGCTACAAATCTACAGATGCTAAGGAATTTTATAAGTTATTGCCTTTGCATGAACTTATTGGATTAGCGAAAGAAACGAGTTTATCTAGTAAGAAGGCATGGGGGCTGTATAATGAATTCATTTCTAAATTTAATAATGAGTTTAAAATATTGTTCGATATTTCAAAAGAAGAAATGCTAAAGGAGTTTCCAAAGGAGATTTTGTTAGTTGATTTAATTATATTAAGCAGAAAGGGCAAGTTAGATGTTCAGCCAGGCTATGACGGAGAATATGGAAAGGTCAAAATGCCGGAGAAGCAGGAGAAATTGTTCTAGAATTTTGTTTCTGAGCGGATCTAATTTTTATAAATTTATAATGCGCTGAATTAGTTTTTTGTGAGCAAATTGGGCAGAGATCTTTTAATGTATAATCATTATTTAGGCATTTTTTTAATTTAGTCATTTTCTATTAAATTTCCTTATATCTTTCTGGAATTCTTTTATTTTACTTTTTTGAATTTCTGGAAATAAATATCCTTGATAATTACAGGAATTACATGTTATAATGAAAGGAACGCCATCTGCTTGAAGTATAGTGATTTTTGATTCTGTATCAACCGATCCACATTTAGGGCATATTCTAATTTGGTTTTTTAATTTCATCTTTCCAATATTTCAAAGTGAGCTTTTCTTTCTTTAGCTTTTCTTTCGATGTTTTGTAAAATTGATGAAAGCTTTTTGTTAGCTTCTTTAAAGTCCCTGGCTTTTGCTGAAATTGAGAAGCGCGAAGATCCTAGATAGCGGATTTCTATATTTGAAACAGACAGGATTTCTTTTATGTCATATATCCCTGTTGGCAAATTGGATGACAATTTAAATGTTTTTTTCACTTCTTTTTCTTTTTCTATTTTTTCTGCCAAGAATTTTGCTAATTTTTCAATCTGTTCTTTATTGAAAAATTTCTTAAGGATCTGAGGATTTTCCCTTGCTTCTCCAAAAAAATTAGTAAAATCGTATTCATTTTTTATTTTTTTTATTATTTCTTCAGGGTTTTGAATTATATTTTTGAGCATGCTCATTAGGCGTTTTTCCTTTTTATATCTTTCCAGTACTTCCTGTTTTTCTTTTGCAGTTACTCTTCTTAGACTTAGTTCTATATGATCTTTACTTATGTTCAATACCTTACATACTATTTTTTTATTTGGAAATACATATTCTCTAAGGTTTCTTATTCTGCCTGCTACTACTTCTGATAAAACCATTGAGCCTTCGCCATTTCCTTCTATGTCTAAAAATATATTTGTTTTTTCTATTTTTTTTACTGTGCATAATACTACAGAGCCTTCTGTCAATTCCATAGTATTGCTCTTACAGGCGCCCTAATTTTTGCCTTGCCTCCTGTTGTTTTTAGCAGCATATAGTTGCATTTTTTACATTTGATTATAGTTGCAGATTTTCCAAATAGTATTTGTAATGTATGACAACGAGGGCAACCTACTTTCAGGAATTTATTTTTCTTTAATTTTTGCATCATGATGTTAAGAAATAAGGTATTTTAAAGTTTTATATTGGAAACTTTTTTATCTAATATTTATGAATTCTATATCAAGTACGCGTTGTAATTCCTGGATAAATTGTGACTCTTTATCTTTTGCAATAATGCAGCCCGCTGCATTTGGATGGCCCCCAACCTCTCCTCCTAAATGAACTACTACACGATCCAGCACTTCACGGACGTTTCTTCCATCTTTGCCTGTTATTCTTGCAGACCCCTTTATTTTGTCTTTATCATAAGCAAGTGTTATTATTATTGTTCCTTCTGAGTAAAGCGGGGAACGCGATATTATTGAAGCCACAGTTCCAATAATAGTATCTTTTATGTTATCCTTTGCGTTTATTATAGTATAATTTTTACCTATAATCTTTTCAGCTTCTGCTACATATTTTAGCGCCGAAACTAAATGCTGACGATATTCTATATATATCTTTTCCGCTTTTATTTTTAATGCTTTGTTGCCAAGGCAGAATCCTAATGAAATTTCCGGATGACCCATTCTGCTGCAGGCATTTATCAACGCAGAAAGTTCTCTTGCATCTTCCAGGCGATTGTGAAATTTTAGCAAATATATATTACCTATTAATTTCTCCTCTTCAATTTTCTTAGGATTTTTTAGTATTATTGCAGTTATGAGATTGGTCATCTCTTCATTTGTCAATTCATATAGGGCCTTATATGCTCCGTTATTCCTTGTAATATTTGCTTCTTTAAGAAGCTCAATAACTGCTTTATACGAGCCAGTTATGTTTGGTATATATGGGCTGGAGCTGTATTCTAGCGCTTTATCTAACGGCCTTGTTGAAGGATAGATTAAAAGCCCCTTTTTTAGTGTTACTTCCGCATCTTTTATTATCTCCCCATATTTTTTAGTTAAATCTTGCTCATGTGCGTCTCCCACCATTCCTATAACAGCAAGATTTGCCAGATCTTTATTTTTTTCCGATAGTAATTTTGCAAATAAATAGGCGATGCCTGCACTTGAGATTTTATCATTATTTTCTAAAGTTGGATTAATCATTAGGATATTTTCTGGAATCTCCTGTGTTATTTCATGATGATCTAATATTATTATAGAAGAATTTTTTTCTTTCAAGTATTTTAGACTTCCTGATGCAAGATCTAGGAAAATTATAAGATTATTCTCAGGAAGAGATTTTATAAATCCTTCATCTAAATTTTTTACTATTTGGAGAGAGAATTTCTTTCCTATCCTTTGCAGGGCCCTTGAGAAAATTGCGGCCGAGGTTATTCCATCTGTATCAAAATGACTGATAACTACTATTTGTTTCACTTCTTCTTTTTTTATTCTTTCTATCGCGGTTTTTATTTTTTCTAGCATCCTCTTTACTTCTATTCTTTGTTAAAGTTATATACAAACCAAAGTTTTTTTGCCAATGATCTTTTTGCTGTATGATCATATTTATTCTTTTCTATATGCAATTTTAATTTTTCTATTTTTTTTGATACGATTTCTTTTTCCATTGGGTAATTTATCTCCGCTTCTTTCAGTATTTTAGTAATTTTTTTATTTAATAATCTTACTTTTGGGACGCCATATTTATCTCTAAGGATAAGACCTATTTTTGCAGGTGTATTCTTTTGCTTTGCCAGTTCAACAATTATGTTTTCTAGTTCTGCAGGCTTGTTTTTTATCAAACTAAATTTTTCTATTGATTTAGGTTCTTTTGACTCCTGTTTCTCCATGTTTTCTGATTTTTGCATGGTTGATTTTAGATTAGAAGAGTTTTAAAGGTTTCTATTATGTTGTATTGCTGTATGATTATTTTTTTACAAAGATGTAAAGATTTAAAAACTGTCAATTAAAAGTATATTTAATGAGCACATCCTTTGAGTTTTACAATATCCAAGAATTTTGGAGGGCATTATGAAATTGCCTAAAGAAGTTAAAAGATATTGCCCATATTGCAGAAAGCATACAACACATTTAGTAGATACTGCAAGACAAAAAGCAAGAAGTTCGGCCCACCCTTTATCTAGATGGTCGCCTTATAGAGTAAAAAAAAGAAATTATAGAATGGGGTTTGGAAACTTGGGAAGATTCAGCAAGCCCGCAGTTAAATCCTGGAAAAGAAAAACTAAAGTTACAAAGAGGATTACTGTTACTTATAAATGTAAGGAATGCAAGAAAATGCATAATATTAAAAAGGCCATTCGTGCTGGAAGAATTGAGATAGGAGAAAAAGTCACTAAATAATGGAGCAGAAAGTTAAGACCAAAGGGGTAAAAAAAAGTTTTTATGATGTAGAGGCACCTATGACTGCTGTTAAGATCTCTCTTTATGGGGGCTCTGCCGAGGAGTTCGAAGGGAGGGTGGTTACTTTAGACTTGACAAAGAGTTTGAGAGGGAGAAATTTGGAGTTGAGGATGAGGATTAAGAATGAAAACGGAAAATTAAATGCAACACCCCTTAGTGTAAATTTACCGGGATCATATATTAGAAGATCTATGAGAAGAGGCATTGATTATGTTGAAGATTCTTTTAGGGTAAATTGTAGGGATGCTATTCTTTCTATAAAACCTTTTTTAATCACAAGAAAAAATGTTTCTAGAGCTGTTAGGAATGCCTTGCGCTTTAATACTAGAAAATTTATTGATGCCTATATTAAGATTAGGACTACCAAAGAACTATTTTCTGATATTATTTCTAATAAGTTGCAGAGGGGTATGGCTCTCAAGTTAAAGAAGGTTTATCCTCTTGCTATGTGTGAAATTAGGCTATTTGAAGTTTTGGGAGATAAACCTCTTGAAGAAATAAAAGAAGAAGATAAACAGAAATTGATTGAGGAAACTGAAATTGTTGAGAAGGATATAGTAGATTTGAATAAAGGGATTGAGGATGAAGAAGAATCAAATGAAAGTGCAGATAAAACAGGCTAGAGGCAGTTAAATAATTTTATTAATAACACTTTTCTTAACTATTAATGAATACAAAGCTAATAAGCAGTTTAATTTTCTTCTTGGTTTTTATTTTATTCAGTTTTGCCTTTTTGTTTATAAAAGACAGCAGCTTATTTGTTGACGAAGAGGTACATTATTTACAGATTAGGAGATTCATGAACTTGGATTTTCGTGTTTTTGATATATTATCTGTTATTCCAGGCTATCATTATTTTTTGCATCTTTTCGGCAAGGTATTTGGTTTATCTTCTATAAGCTTTTTTAGGCTGATTAATTTAGTTATAGGGTTCTGTTCTATTTTCGTGTTTTTTTTATTGGCTTTTAAAATATATAAGGGCTTTGGCTTTGTTAGAGGATTACAATATACTTTTTTTCCTATTTTATTTCCCTTTTTCTTTTTAATTTATACTGATGTCTTATCTTTGTTATTAGTTTTATTAATGTTTTATTTTTTGCTGCAGAAGAACTATGATATTGCAGGAATTTTTGCGATATTGAGTTTTTTTGTAAGGCAGAATAATGTTTTATGGATGGCTTTTGGTTTAAGCTTTGTCTATGCTGAAAGAATAGGAACAAGGATTGACTTTAAGGGTTTTTTCAGGAGCATTAGAGATTGCTGGACGTTTATTTTAGGATTTGTTATTTCTCTCATTTTTTTTATTTGGAATAAGGGATTCGCGCTTGGGAATAAAATGATGAATGAGGGAGGTATTTATTTTGGGAATTTATTCTTCGCTTTGTTTTTGTTTTTCTTTTTATTTTTACCTTTGAATATTGGAAATTTTTTGAAGATTAAGGAGCTTGTTAAGAGAAATAAATGGATTTGGTTTATTATTCTTGTTATTTTTATTTTTTATTTGAAATTTTTTATTGTGAATCACCCTTACAATTTTATAAACACTGATTACTTTTTAAGAAATAATATACTGGGGTATTTTTTGAATGGGATTGTTTTAAAGAGCCTGTTGTTTCTGCCCATTGCTTATTCTATTTTGAGCTTATGCACTATTAGATTTAAGAGAAGAGAGTTTTATTTATTATATCCCTTTGCAATTTTTTCTTTATTACCTTTGTGGCTAATTGAACAGAGGTATTATTTGATACCCTTTTCTTTTTTTATTTTATTTAAGAAAGAAGAAAGCGGATTGATAGAGAAATTGACAATATGGATTTATCTTATCTTTTCTTTTCTTTTGTTTTATTTTATTGGAAGCGGGAAGTTTTTCTTGTGATTTTAGATTTACAGATTCTTTATGTATTAAATAGCCCTGCCCGGATTCGAACCGGGGTCACAGGCGCCAAAGGCCTGCATACTTGGCCACTATACTACAGGGCTATAAGAAATAGAGAAACGAGAGAGTTTTTAAAATTTGGGTTTTTATTGGCAGGAAAACTTTTCTTCCTGAATGACGAATATTAATGGTTTATTTGACTTTTTCATTGTTGCAATAAAATAGGGAGAGGTTATGAACTGTGTTAAAAAGCAATTTTCTTCCGGTAAGGTTTCTTTTATTATAATTTCTATGTAATCTTCTTTATCCAATATTTTCTCTATTTTTATTGAATATCCGCCAGTCGGCTTCTGGCCTTGGAGTATAGCTATAACAATTTTATCATTGAAATTTAGTGCAGATGCTATCATTTGTGTTGGGAACATTTCTGTCCAGAAGTCAGCCCATTCTACAGAAGATTTGATGATTTTAGTCTGCTTTTGATTTATATTGCCATATGGCCCCTCAGCTATTTTTTGGAAGGATATCTCTATAAATTTCTCTTCTTGATTTACGTTATTCTTTATTGTGCCTGTTATTGCTAATATTATGAAAAATACTGTTGCTGTAATTAAAACTATTGTTCTTATTATTAAATTCTTATTTGCCATGCTTATATCGGATATTTGATGTATATAAATAGTTTTTTATAGCAAGAGACAAAGTGAGGAAATACTTTAATTTTTTACTATAAATTCAAAATAAATTGGAGCTATCAGTATTGCTGCTTGTAGCGACCTCTTGATTCTACTTTTTTTAATTTTTGTAGTACCTGAATATGATATTTTGAGATTTTATAGCCTTCTAGAATAGCATGAAAACATTCTTTTGATATATTAAAATGTTTTGCTTCTAATGCTTCTTTTATTAAATGCAAATCAACTGCTTTATCTTCTATTCTTTTTGACATAAATCCCAAGCCGAAATCAATAAAATATAAATTATTATTTTTTAATAGCATATTGGAGGTTGTTAAGTCACCATGAATAATATCTTGATCATGAAGCTTTGCTATATTTTCGCCTATTAATTTGCAGATTTCTGTTTTGTTTTGCAAAGAATCTAGGGAATCTGATAATCTTTTCCCTTTGATATATTGCATTTCAATTTCTTTCGTTTTTTCATTAAATTTTACGGTTTTTGGTATTGGAATAAATTTCGATGCCTTTTGTAGAAGATTAAATTCTTTTTTTGTTCTTGATTTTCTAATTTTTTCATCTAATTGTTCTAGACGGTACGATTTTCTTATTCTTTTTTTTATTAATAAATCTTTGTTTCTTATTATGAGCGCCTCTGCTCCTTTTTGAATTATTTCTTCCATGGCAGGGTAATTACAATTAATGCAGTGATTATACCTAGGTCTATCACTAAACAGTATTTGCAATATGCTTTGAGTACGAATTGTTGCAGATATAGAAAATATAAGGCTATTAACGAACCTATTGATAATAAAGACATAATTATTGTTTTTTTGATCTTTTCTGGATTCTTTATTTGAGATAAGGTTATTATAATTAAGATTGTAAAGATAACTATTCCATAATTGCTATTTTTTATTCCAAGAGTTTTTGCATATTTAGAATTTAGAACTAGATCACATCCCTCTCTTACATCACATATTTCCTCCGGACTTTTTATAGTCAATATCACAGAACTTAATAAGCTTATTATTAAGAGAGCCAGTAGTATCTTATATTTATTTTTTATTAGTTGATATATCATTTTTTTATTTGTAGAAGCAGGTTTATAAAGTTTTTATTCTTGTTTATGTTATGGTATCCAAGGCAGGTTCTATATTAACATTGATTGGGGGCATTTTAACTCTGGTTTTTGCAATCGTAATTTTATTTGTAGGGCTTGTTGTTTTAGGACTAGATTCAGTAAGCGATAAGATTGGAAGAGGTGTTCCTTTAGATTTTTTAACTCTTATTTTATTCTCTGTTTTTGTTTTTTTATTAATAGGAGGGATTTTAAAAATTTATGCTTCCAGATTAATGTTAAATAAGAAGACTGCTCTTAAAGGAGGAATTATAGCTATTATTTTTGGTGTTATTATTTCTGATATTTTATCCCTAATAGGAGGAATTATTGCGATTGTTCAAGGGAATAAGTAGATTTTTATCAGAACATTTTTCCTTTGAATTTCTTAGCGAATTTTCTTAGTTGTTTTTGACTAAATCCTAAATTTCCTTTTTGCATATCTTCCGGATTGAATTCTCTCCCTTCTTTTATAAAACTTTTCAAGAGATTGTATTGGGAAAGAAGCTCTCTGACTTCTCTAGTTGTTGTTCCTGAGCCCTTTGCTATTCTTTGAATACGGGATGTTTGTTTTTCTATAATTTCCGGATTTTCTTTTTCATATTTAGTCATTGATCGTATAATATATGCCCATCTTTTTGTTTTGTTTTGTTGCGATTCTAACTGTTCTGTTGAGATTTTTTCTTTAGCTTTTCCCAAGCCAGGGACAAGTTCAAGTATTTTATCAAAAGAGCCAATATTTTCAACATTCTTTAGTTGCTCATACATGTCATCCAGGCTAAATTTACCTTGTTCTAATTTTTTTTGTTGCTCTTCAATTTCCTTCTTGTTTATAACTGAATGGATTTTTTCCATTAGCGTTTTTAGGTCACCCATACCTAAGAGACGTGAAAGGAATGATTCAGGATCGAATGTTTCTATATCTGATGGTTTTTCACCTGTTCCTAAAAATACAACAGGGGCTTTAACTTCTGCACATGCAGTTAGGGCTCCTCCTGCTTTTGCAGTAGAATCCATTCTTGTTATTATGACTCCGCTGATGTTTAATGTTTCTTTGAATTTTTGTGCTTGGGATTTTGCTGCTTGGCCTATATCAGCTGACATAACTAGAAATATTTCTGTAGGAGAAATTAATTTATTTAATGATTTTATCTCTTTAATCAGCTCTGTGTCGAGGGCGTCTCTGCCTGCTGTGTCTACTAAAATAAGGTCGTAGTTTTTTAGATCTTTAGAGAATTTTTTCCATATTTTTTCAGGAGATTTTTCTTTTTTATCTATAAATACTGTGAAGTTTAGTTTTTTTCCTAATTGTTCTAATTGGTCTGATGCAGCAGGGCGATGGACATCAAGACCTATTGCGCAGACCTTATGGCCTCTTTTTGCATAGTAGGAAGCTAATTTTGAAATTGTTGTGGTTTTTCCTTGGCCGTATAGACCGACTAGCATAAAGGTATTTGATTTTTGAAGTTTTATTTCGCGCTTTCCTCCTAGAATTGAGAGGAGCTCATCATGCAAGAGTTTTATTATATGCTCTTTTTTTTCTAATCCTTTTATTCTTTCATCCAACGCAGATTTTTTTATTTTCTGTGTTATATTTAGAACGAGTTGTACATTTACATCTGCTTCTATTAAGGCTCTTTGCAGGTCTTTGACTATTTGTTCTACTAGATTTTTATCTAGGAATATGGCATTTGCTATTTTGTCAGTAGTGCGTTTTAATACGCCTGATAGTTTTTCTAACATGGAAAAACTAGGATTGTTAGGGTTTTTAAGGTTGTGGTTTTATATACTAAGAATTGTGAAGCCAGAGAAAATGAGGGAAGTCCTCGCAGAGTATCTGACTTGGTTGCGCAGATATCTGAGTTCAGCTTCGAGTTCAGAAGAGTCAAGGACTTTTTATTTTTGATTTTTATGGAGAAGGCGCAATATTAAATAATGTTATTTAATATTAAATAATTAGACTTTTTAAGAAATGTTTAGAAAGATTTATTAAGGTTATTTAATATTATTTAATTATGGGCAAAGATGGCAAAAGAGGCAAAACTCTGAAGACTTTTAATTTGGATGAGAATGTTTATAGAGAATTTTCTAATTATTGCAAAAAACAAGGAATCAGCATGAGCAAGAGGGTTGAAAATTTTATCAGGGATGAATTAATTAGATTAAGGGGAGGCATTAGAGTTGTTGAAAAAGAGATAAAAAGAACAGGCGATGATGTTGAACATTCTTTCAAGAAGTATTGCTGACTATCTGATTCTCTATATAGAAAAGATCTTATTCCAATTATTTTTAATATAAATCCATATTGGAATAAGGATAATTGTAAAAATTGTGAGTATTATGGTAATCTCAAGTTTTGAGGGAACTGTTTTTGTTCCAGCTTTTGTCCATTCTAAAAAGTTAAATATAATATCCAACCAGCCTATTAGAATAACTATTGACATAAGAAAAGCCATTATTATGATTAGAATACGCATTTTTCTTGATAATATAAATTGATTTTCATTATCTTTCTGCTCTTTTTGCCAAGTTTGAATAGTTTTCATTTTACATGAATTTTCCCTGTACTAAGGATGCTGTTCTTTTCCATAGAAGCCACCCCTGTATTATTAGTGATATTCCTCCAAGGAAAAATATTAGAGCAAAAAGCAATAGAACAGAAGAAAAGTCCTTGCCTCCTGTTAAACTTATTATAACGAATGTTATAGAAGCAATTACTAGAATACAACCTACAATTATCTTCATTACTGCTGCGTATCTACTATAATATCCTGACGCTTTGAAAATATTTTCTTTTACACTCATACTTATTTAAATAGGATCTTTCATTTTATAAATCTATACTTCCATCATAATCTTTTTAAGTTCTGGATTTTTTACTATTTTATGAATAGCCTCATATTTAATTTTGCTCGAGCTTCTTCTCATTTTACTAATGGATGGTCTAACAAATATTGTATTTTTTTCGATAAGGAGATTGGTAGGATAAGGTTTCTTTTTAGCAATGATGAGAATTTATTATATAAGTTTTATAAATCCCAGCATTCAGAAGCAGAAATAAAATTAGTCAATTTTAATTTTAAACATTTTGTTTTAGATTGTGCAGGAGAGAGCCAACGCTTTAAAGTAAGTATAGATGCTGTGTCTTTCAGCGATATTAGAAAATTTAGCGTAATATTTGGGAGTAGTTTAATAGGGAAGAGGATTTACAGAGCCAAACAGATAAATCTTAATAAAAATTATGAAAAGAATTGTTATTTTGTACAGACTACAGCAGATAGATATCCTGATTTTTTCAGAATTAATTATTTTTTTAATAAAGATAGGTTTATTGAGCATCTTTTTAATGAGCATAATGAAAATAACAGATTAATAGTTGAATCTAGAGGAGAGGAAGGGCCTTATTATGATATTGCTTCCAGGCATTCTTTTTTCTTGACTAGACTTTCTGATAAAGAGATTAAAGAAATAAAAAATGCCAGCGGCATTGAGTATCTTTTGTGATTATTCCAAGCCAAGATTTTTTAGGATTGTTTTTTTAGTAAATGGGATTAAGTCAGGGTATTTTTGGCCCGTGCCCAAGAAATAAATTGGTTTTTTTATTACATACGAGACAGATAATATTGTTCCTGCTTTTTCGTCAACATCTGCTTTGCTTAGAATTATCCCGTCTATATTTATCGCCTCATTAAATGTTTTTGCCTGTTCTGTTGCATCATTACCTGTTATTGATTCTCCTACGAAGATTTTCAGATCCGGCTTTGAGACCTTTACTATTTTTTCCATTTCTTTTATCAGATTTGATTTTGTGTACATTCTTCCTGCTGTATCTATTAGCACTGCTTTTATTTTATGCGCTTCCGCATATTTTTTTGCATCAAATGCTACAGCAGCAGGATCTGCACCATATTGCTGTCTTATTATAGGAATATCCAATTTTTCAGCGTGTTTTTCTAATTGTTCAATAGAGGCTGCCCTGAATGTGTCTGCCGCCGCCAAAACAGAGGAAATTTTGTTTTGTTTTAGAAAATCAGCTAATTTCGCAATTGAGGTAGTTTTGCCAGATCCATTGATGCCTACAAAGATTATTGTAAAAATACCTTCTTTCTTTTTTATTTGTTGGAGCAAATCAGGAGGCTCTATTAAAAGATTTAAGATAGTATCTTTTAATGAATTTATAACTGTTGATTCTATTTTAGATTTTTTTATTTCTATACCGACTAGGTCTTTTGATAACTCATCATGTATTTTTTCAGCTACTTCTAAAGCCACATTATTTTCTAGAAGGATTGTTTCTAGCTCTTGGAATAATTCATCGAATTGATCCTGTTTTAATGTGGATGTAGAAAGTTTTGCTGTTAATTTTGCAAAAAAGCCCTCTTTTTGCACTGGCTCTTGTATTGTTTCTCGAGGAATCGAAGGAGCTGCTAAAGGGATTTTTTCTTTTTCTTCTATTTTTTCTTCCAATATTTGTTTTGTCTTTTCTTCTAATTCAGGAGCTTCTATTTTTACTTCTGGTTTTATTTCCTCAATTTGTTCTTTTTTTTCTTTCTTTGAAAATATCTTTTTTAAGAATCCTTTTGATTTTTTTTCTCTTATTTTTTCTTCTACTTTAACTTCTAATTCCTTTTTTTTCTTTCCTTTTTTTTCTTCAGATTTTTCTTCTTCTTTTATGGCTAAAGGGGCCTGTTCAATGATTTGTTCAGATTCTTCAGGCGCTATTTTTATTATTTTTTCTTTTTGTGTTTCCAGAATTTCCTGCTCTAATTCTTCTAATTCTCCCCGCAAATCTTTTTTCTTTCCTTTTTTCTCTTCAGATTTTGCTTTTTCTTTAGCTTTCTCTTCTTCTTTTTCTTCAGGCTTTTTAAACCACGAGGTTAACTTTTCTCTTAATGATTTGAACATACTTATTGAAATAAGCAAGGATTTATAAATAATTGCTTGTTAAACTGTGTAATAGGCTGGAAGAATTTGAGTTATTGGTTGAGGGGATGACTTATTTTGTTGATACTAAATATAGTTTTTATTTTGTTATTCTTTTTGATTTCTGAAGGCGATGCCGCTTATGACGACCCTGTTTCATTATTATATTTTCCTTCATTTTTAATAACTGATGTATTATATTGGGGCAGTAATTTTGCTATAGCGGTTTTTATTTTTTCTTCAGTGGTTTATTTTATTATCGGAGCAATAATTGGTTGGATTATTGGGAAGATTAAACGGAAGTAAATTATAACGTGAGACATAAATAATTGAACATTGCTTTTATGTCTCCCCAATATAACAACAGACATCTTTGCTCAATTTATACAGTCTGTTGTTATATTAAGCAATTTTTAAGACTATTCTTTTTTTGTCAGGGACATAGATCAAAATATCTTCTCCAGATTTTAAATTTAGGGAGCGTATAACATCTTGATTAAGATATATTCCAAGACGATCTTTTGAAAGTTTTATTATTTTTTGCTTTATTTTTAATGGAGATTCTTTTTCTTTTATTTCTCTGAGGATTTGTATTGAAGAACTTGGCTCAAAGGTATAATAATCGCAATTAGGACATTGGTAGCTTATTGCTTTTGTTTTTGCATCTTTTACATCAACTTTTACTTTTCTCAATTTTGATTTACAGTTTGGGCATATCATTTTTTGTGTTTGGCGTTTATTATCCATAATATATAATGTTTTTCTGTTTTAATTTCAAGTGTATTGTCCTGATTTAACTTCCTCTCGGTAATCTAAGTTGCTCTTTCTCATATT
>CAYIGH010000024.1:0-14948 GCA_964362915.1 Candidatus Woesearchaeota archaeon
CAATGAATCTTATAATAGAAATTGATGGAGATTATTGGCATGGAAATACGGACAATCCCAGATATAAAATATTAAATAGTTCTCAAATAAAACAAAGAGCAGAAGATAATCTTAGAACAAAGGAACTTATAGAAAAAGGATTCAAAGTATTAAGATTATGGGAAAGTGATATCAGAAAAATGACTTTTAATGACTTCAAGAAAAAGATAGATTCTTTGGAAAAAGTTTAAATAAAAAACAGACGTTTACTTTACAGCTCATTTTAAAGATAAGTTTATAAACATTTTATCTTTTAATTTGACAATGGGCAGGATAAAGGATGGTATTAGTAAAAAGGAGCTTTTAGCTTATATTTTTGTTAGCTTCTTCTTGCTCACATTAGTAATCTTCTATTTAATTTCTTTTATTAATGAGCGAATTGTTTTTGAAGAATTCTCTTCTGCTTTGAGAAGAGTTATAGATGATTGGAAGGGTGTTGAAAGCAAAACAGAAGACACCTTAGACGACTCTTTACAAGAGGAAGAAGTAGAATTTCGTCGGAGACTTAAAACTGATGAGACTGTTTTTCTTTCTACTATAGGCACACAGAATATTCCTATACTTTGCCCTACTGCAAGTATTTACAGCGTGAGAGATGGGAACTGGAATGACCCTGCAGTATGGAATCTGGGAAGAGTTCCTGGGGATAATGATGCTGTCAATATCAGCCATAAAGTTACTTATGATCTTTCTTCTGGAGTAAATCTGCATTGTATTAATCTACATGGTGTCTTGAATTTTTCTCGTGCTATAAATACGCAACTGAGAGTTGGGTATTTGTTGGTGTTTTCTGAGGGAACTTTAGAGGTTGGTACTGAAGGAAATCCTATTCCTGACGGAAGAACAGCTGAAATCGTTATTAGAAACGTTCCGTTTGATACTGTGAATGATCCTGATCAATTTGGAACTTCACTGATTGGTTTGGGAAAGGTTAGGATGCATGGTTTTGCTATGAGCCCAACTTTTGTGCGATTGACTCGTGCTCCTCAAATTGGAGACACAAACTTTTCTTTGAGTCAAGCAGTGAGCGGTTGGAAGGCGGGAGACAAGTTAATTTTGCCTGATTCAGTTCAGCGAAGAGGAGGCATTGTGTCCAGCTATAATCAGGAAGAGGTTATTATCCAGGGCATTTCCCCTGATGGGCGCACTATAACCTTTTCTCCTGCATTAGTATATGATCATCCTGGAACAACTGATGAAAATAGTGACGGGCAGCCTGATTATCTTCCTCATATTGCTAATCTTAGACGTAATATTATTGTTCGCTCTGAAACCAGAACAGGCGGGACAAGAGGCCATGTTCTTTTTAGTGACAGGGCTGCGGTGGATATTCGTTATTCTGCTTTTGTGGATCTTGGAAGAACAACGTTTAATGACCTTGATACAACAACGAATCATATCGGACGCTATTCTTTACATATGCATCATCTTATGGGGCCTTATCCAACAACTGATCAACAATATCAGTTCCGTTTGATTGGAAATTCTATCTACGAGAACAGCTCAACAATCCCTCCGCAGAAATGGGGCATCACTATCCATAATTCGCATTATGGATTGATACAGGATAATGTGGTTTACAATCTTGGAGGAGCAGGGATTGTGACAGAAGATGGAAGTGAGAGTAATAATGTGTTTGACCACAATTTTGTTATGAGGATATTAGGAAATGGCGCACGTGACGAACACTTTGATTCTACGAGAGGTATTGCACGTGAAGGAGTTGGTTTCTGGTTCAGAGGACCTAACAACTACGTTAGAAATAATGTTGCTGCAAACGAGGTTGAAGGGGCTGGACAGGTTGAATCATCTTATGGTATGAAATATAACCTGGTTCAGCTTGGAAATGTAAAAATTCCTAATTTCAGAGGTGCTGACACGGCTGTTGCGGGTCAATATACTACTCGGAGTGGAAATGCCATACCTCTCCTCGAAAATTCGAATAATGAGCTTTATGGAAGTATGCAGGCATTTACCCTTTGGTGGCTATGTTCTATTGATGTTAATGCACAAAGCTGTCCGCAAAGCGTTATTAGAGATATGGTGATGTGGCACATATCATGGTATGATTATTATGGATATCCTGCCAGCAACTATTCTTTTGACAGAGTTAAAGTATATGGAGATCCTGGATTTTTACTTAGCGGAGACTTTGGCGGAGGCATCTTTTGGTTTGGGGATTATGCAACTAAGGATTTTTTGATGACTGATTCCTATTTTTATAACACAGCCGGTTTTACAAACCCATATTTTAGAGATGGTTTTATTCGCATAGAAAATTCTTACTTTAAGACTGAGAGTGGGATTGTCCACTTGAAGAGTGGTGCTCCTGGGAGTTGCCCTTTTTGCGATTTGCCTGATCCTAATGTTGTAGCTGTTAATAATCGGTTTGCTGCTGTTCAAGGTTTTCCTTTGAGAAGTTTTAGTATTGGTGATCAATTTGTAACAGACCCTGCGAACAATGACAGATTGTTTGTATGCAATCATCAGGGAAATGCAAGTGATGATTTTGAAGTTTTCTTTACAAATTATGGAAGTCCGCCTTGCACAACAACGAGAGCAGATGTTGTGAATGCTTATGTTTGTGTTACTTCTTTAAGCGCAAGTGTTTGTGCTGGCATACCTTCTCCTGACACAGCTCCCCCAAGTATAACTATCACATCTCCTGCGAATGGAGCAACTGTCAACGGAACAATAACAATTAATGCAACTGCTTCTGATAATATTGGAGTAGCCGGAGTGCAGTTTTTAGTTGATGGAGCTAATATTGGAAGTGAGGATACAACTACTCCTTATAGTGTGAGCTGGAATACAGCAGGAGTTGCGAATGGATTCCACAATATTTCAGCACGAGCAAGGGATACTGCTGGAAATATAAATACATCTACGAGGAGCGTGAATGTGCAGAATGCTGTAGTTCCTGCAGATTTAACTATCAATGGAGCTCAACAATTTCAGCAAATAGATGGGTTTGGAGTGAATATAAATACTGCAAGCTGGGATAGCGGCGAGTTAATACCTGCCCTTGATTTGCTGTCAGATACATTGGGAGCAACTTTATGGAGAGTTATTATTGATAATACTGATTGGGAAACTACTAATGATAATGCTGACCCTAATACACTTAATTGGACATATTATAACATTATTTACAATAGTGCTCAATTCAATGAGTTTTGGAATACTATAAATTATTTGAATAGCAAGGGGCATAGTGCTGGAGTTATGCTGAATTTTATGGGCCCTGTTCCAAGCTGGATGGGAAGAACTTCTGTTAATACTGCTCAGGAAGATGAATGGGTTGAAATGATCGCTTCATTAGTTTATTACGGAAAAAACAATAGGAGTTTGCAGTTTAGTTTAGTAGGGCCTGCTAATGAGCCAGATTGGGCTATTATAAATCCTCCTGATGGTGTAGAAGGGCCTTTAATTAATGAATTCCAGTATGCTAGAATAGTTGATAAATTGAATACAAAATTGAATTCAATTGGAATAACAGACGTTAGAATTGTAGGGCCAGACACTGCTTCTGTTGATACAGGTGTGCAGAGATATATGCCTGAGATGATGAACTATCCTGGATTAATGACAAAGGTAGAAGCTTTTGGAATGCATAATTATGTGGGATCAACAGGAGGAGCTCAAGCTGCTATTCAAGGCTCTGCTTATCCGAGTTCACATTTCTGGATGACTGAAGTCAGTAATCTTGTTCATGCATTGCCTTTCTTGGATCAGGGAGCTAATGGAATTATTATGTGGGATGGTTATGATAGTGTGTATAATCATGCGATTCTTACAGGAATGGGCTCAACACCGCCGAATGACGCTGGAAATGGCCCAGCATTATTATCTTATAGTACAACAACAAGAACATATGCTACTAGAAAGCCATTTTATGAATTTGCACAATTATATAGATTCGTGCCTATGGATTCTATGAGAATTCAAGATACAGAGTCTATGGGAAGTATTAATACATGGGCATTTTATCATGCAGGAACAGGAAGAATAACAATAGTTGGAGAAAATACCGGAGCTGGAAGAACTATTACGGGCTCTCTTTCTAATTTGCCTTCTATAAGTTCATTCCAGTTTTATGAAACTAATGCAGGCGCTGACTTTGCGAGAAGAGCTGATGTTCCTGTATCAGGAGGGAGCTTTAGCTTCAGTGCTTCTGGGAGTGGCTATTTTACTTTGACAGGAGTTTCAGCTGTAGCAAATACAACAGCGCCTTTTATTACTATTACTTCGCCTCTTAATAATTCTATAGTAACAAGCAGTAATGTAACTGTGAGATATAATGAATCAGGAAATTTAAGTGGGGTGGATCATGTGCATTTACAATTAGACAGCCAGCCGGAGATAAGGGATTTGGATAATGATGGAGTGTATGTTTATACTGGTGTTGGAAATGGAGTTCATAGTATAAGAGTGTATATGGCAAGAGTGGATCATAGCCAGATTGGAAATGCTGCTCTTGTTACATTTACTGTAAATATAGGCCCTGTCTGCGGAAATGGAATCATTGAGTCTGGAGAAATTTGCGATGATAGCAATACAATGAGTGGAGATGGTTGTTCTTCAGCTTGTCAGACAGAGGCAGGATGGATCTGTTCTGGACAGCCAAGCAGCTGTGCAAGATGCACTTTCACGAATGCAAACTGGTTTGGCACCACTAGAATAGAAGGACAGACTGTGCAGTTAGTAGTTAGCGGGAATAATTGCAATGGAAAAATCGTTGACTTTACTGTTTGGGAGGATGATATTATGGATGCAGATGATCCTGCAAATGTTAATCCTACAAGTGTTACGTTTAGCGGCACGAGCGCAATAGGAACATGGACAGCTGAATGGCAGTGTGATGGAGCTCTTGATGGAGTATGCACCTTCGGAAATCCTGAATACTACTTTAATGCTGTTCTTAGAGAAGACAATAGAATTAATATCTCGAGTTTAGGAAGAGTAGATGGGACATTGCAAACAACTGCAGCAAGCCCAACATGTGGAAATGGAATACCTGAAGGAACTGAGGAGTGTGATGATGGGAATACGAATACTAATGATGCTTGTACAAATGCGTGCATGAATGCTGTTTGCGGGGATAGTATTATCAGAACAGGGGTTGAATTATGCGACTCTGATTCAAGATCATGCACTGTTGGAGGGTATGCAGGAATAGAGACATGCAATGCGCAATGCACTGGGTTTGGGACGTGTACAACAACAGAGAGATGCGGAGATGGAATATTGAATGGGAATGAAATCTGCGATGATGGGGGCTCTAATGGGCAACCGAATAGATGCAATTCTCAATGTACAGGAATTACTGCAAGTGTTTGTGGTAATGGTGTGCAAGAATCTGGAGAGCAATGTGACGATGGGAACATAAACCAGAATGATGCTTGTTTAGCGGGATGCGTCAGCAATATTTGTGGAGATGGATATGTAAGAATAGGATTTGAAGTATGCGATGATGGAGTATTGAATGGGCAGCCCAATCAATGCAACTCGCAATGCACAAGCATAACAAGTCCTCTCTGTGGCAATGGTGCTCTTGAAAGTGGAGAGCAATGTGATGATGGAAATACCAATAACAGCGATAGCTGTACAAATTCGTGCAGGAATGCTATTTGTGGTGATAGCATTGTGAGAACAGGGATAGAGCAATGTGATGATGGATCTACAGGGTCATCTCAGTGCACCATAATATGCACCCTCACTTACTGCGGAGATGGAATTGTGCAAAGTCCAAATGGGCAAAATGTAAATGAGATTTGTGATTCTAATACAAGAGCATGCAGTGATAATGGATACAATGGACTTGCAAGCTGTTCTGGAACATGCTTGAATTATGGTGTTTGTGTTGTTACAGAGAGGTGCGGAGATGGGATTATCCAAAGCTCTGCAGGAGAAGAGTGTGATGATAGCAATACAGTTGATGGCGATGGATGCAATGCTCTTTGCAGGAGGGAAATTATAGGTTCTCTTCCTGGATTGCAGGTGTTCCTTCCAGAGGCGAAAGAATACAAGAATTCTCCTGTTCCCTTGAAGTTTACTGCTTCAGGAGCTGATAATTGCTGGTATGAATTAGATGGAGTAAGAAATAATTCCTCCTGCGTTGTGGATACTGCATTAAGAATCACTCCTGCTGTACGAGGAGTTTCAGAGAATCATACGATTGTTATGTATGCAAATAATTCTGCAGGAAGAGTGAATCAGAGTGTTACATTTAGGGTCATTTTTACTCGAAGACTAAGTGTAAAATATTTCAAATTCTCTGGAGTTGGAGAGACCACGAATTTAGATGTCTTGAGTGATGCTGAATTAGAAAATACCTCTCTTGTGCTTCATGCAACAGGTTCAGGAAAAATTAAATTTTCAGGACTTGTGAATCTAACTGAAGATGCAAATCTCACGACGAATGAGACTGATCTTGATATAGGAGTTTCAATTTCTTTTAATAGAATAGAAGTGGATACTGCGAAATTAAGGGGTTTGCAGAAGAGAGCACAGCTTATTTTAGAAGGGCTTTCTTTTACTAATCCGAGAATCCTGAAAGATGGAATAGTTTGTTCGTCTCCTGCTTGTGTTATTGAGAGTTACTCTGGAGGCACTTTAGTGTTTACAGTCTCTGGATTTTCTGTCTATAATGCTGAAGAGATTCCTGTATCACCTCCTTCAGATGGAGGAACTAGTGGCGGAGGCAGTTCTGGAGGAGGGACAAACATAGAAGATCTAAGAACGAAAGAAAAAGAGGACAATAGGAGTGTAGAAGTAAGTATAATCAATGGGACAACAGAAGAACCTGAAAATATAGAGCTGGATGAAGAAGCAGAAGATACGCAATTAATTACTGTTACTAATGGGACAACATTATTTTTGAAGATAGAGGGGTCTGATAAAGAGCATATTGTTTCTTTTGAACTTGGAGATGACAAAGTTACTCTTATGTCTGAAGGAAGGAGTTATGAATTATCTAGGAATGAGTTGGTTCCTTTGTCTCTAGAAGGAAAAGATATTTACTTTGGAATTAGAGATTTCGGCTTAGGGAATGCATTGGTTGTTTTTGGGTTTGATGAAGAAAATGTCAGATCAGAGATAGGGAAAAATATTGACAAAAAGCAGATAATTTATATATTAATAGGAATAGCAACAATTCTTACATTTGCAATTGTTTTATTAATAAGAAAATATTTAAGAAGTTAATTTTTAATATCTCCAGTTATAATAACCTCTGGAATCATAATAAGGGCGGTAATAATAAGGAGAAGTGTAGGAATCTCTGCCGTATTCATACCTATCGTAAAGTCTTTGTTTTTTAAATGAAGAATCTTCATTATATTCTTCTAATATGCTATTTGTTTCAGAGGATGATTCCTGCCTGCGATTTTGAGTATTATAGAAGAGCGATTCTGTGGCTCCTATGTATTTCTCATTTAAGGTTGTTGAGATAGTATGTCTAAGACTGTCTCTGCTTCTTGAGTAGAAAGGGAATGATTTATCTGAGCTTTTTTGATAAAGATCATCAGTATAAGTTATAGTTCTTTCATACATCGGGCCCCGATAATCATAGCCAAGAGATGATGAATCAAAATTTGAAAGATCTATTCTTGAATTATAATTCTGGTTTAGGTTATAATTGCGGCTAAGATCTCCTTGCTGAGTAGGAGCATATCTTGAGGAATAATCGCCTCTCGTATAATAGTATTCTGGATAATTATTATAATATCCTGCAGATGCGATATTCAGGCAAAATATGGAGATGATTGTTGCGAGACTCAATGCAAGCGATATTTTTCTCATAATTTTTTATATCATGCTATTTATTTAAATCTTGTTTACTACTTTTTTAGATGAAAATTTTGGGATAAAGGAGCGAGAAAGGAGAAATTATGCAAAGACTCTTGTGAAATAATAGGGAGCGGACAAAAAAGCAAGTTTTAAAAATACTCTTTATCTGATTTTTATGAGCTCCAATAGTTTAGTGGCTAGAACACGACCCTGTCACGGTTGAGACCCGAGTTCGATTCTCGGTTGGGGCGCTCTTTTTTATTATAGTTTCTTAAATAATTGTCAGCTTTGTTATAAAAATATTTTATTTTTCTCCTGAAAACAAGAATATTTCCGTATCTGGTAATTTGGTTTGGAGATTTGGAGGATACTCTCTAAATGCAAATGATGATTATTGGATTTGGATTGAAGATAATTGTATAGAAAGTCAGAGAAATTATAATGATGGATTACATGCTACGAGTGGATGGTATACTGCAAAAGGTATTTGGTTGAAACCCAAACCAGAACAATATGAATGGGAAATCTCTATAGGTATGGAATCTAATTATCGTCTTAAGTGCGACTTCCCGCTTGAATAGACAGAGTCTTATTCGCAGTGAAGTGGCTCGTTGGTTCGCCAAAAGCTTATAAATTAGTGAATGTTAATATTAGTAGCAATCTTCGGATTGTGAGTATGATCCCCGGTGATCTAGGGGTTGCCGGACGCTTTAATTTCCAGTAATCAAAATAACCTAAATATTTAAATATGGTATAATCTACCATAGTATTATGGCAAAATATAAGAATACAGAAATCAAGTTAAGCTCTAAAGAGAAGCTGTTAAAATATTTAATAGAGAATAAAAACCCCCAATCAATAAGGAAGATCTCTGGTTCAACGCTTATTGATTATAAGAATACCTATAACATAGTTAAAAAGCTTCAGCCAGATACGATATTAAAAGAGAAATTTGGAAATACTAGTATGATTAAGATAAAGCTGGTGCTAAACCAGGATATCTTTTCTGTTGAGAATAAAAGGACAGCCCAATTTCTGAAAGAAAACAAACAATTGGAATTAGTTAAAAAAGATGTTGAAGATATTGGCTATCCCTTTCTTGTGGTTTTGGTTTTCGGTTCATATGTTAAAAAAACCCAAACAAAAAAATCAGATATAGACCTTTGTATAATTTGTGATAATCATGAAGAATCTATGAAATTAATATCGAAATTAGAATTGTTACCAATTAAACTAGAAATTCATAACTTCACAATGAAAGAGTTTGAGTCTATGCTAAAAACAAAAGAGGATAATCTAGGAAAGGAAATTGTTAAAAACAACATTATTCTTTATGGAACAGAGAACTATTACAATTTAATATCAAAATGGATGAAAAAAGAGTAAAAATAGCTGAGAACAACTTTAAGAATTACCTTAGAGATGGATTGATTAAAAAAGAATCTTTTAAAGATGTAGTTTACCAAACATATTTGAAAAATGCAACCGAAAGTTTGAATGTTGCAAGCGAAGTATTAAAAAATAAGACTTCTTCCTTGTGGGTCGTTGTGAGTAGTTATTATTCAATGTTTTATATTGCTTCCGCCCATCTTTATAAGAAAGGATACAAAGCAGGACAGGAAATTGTTCATCAAGTTGTTAATGAATCTCTTATTGTGTTGTCTAAGAGTGATTTGGAAAAACATTTTCTGGAAGAGTATGAAGAAGAAAAAGAAAAAGCTCTTGCGGCATCTGAAAATCTACTAAAAGATTATGAGTTTGAGAAAACAAAGAGAGCGAGATTTCAATATGAAACAACAGAAGAGATAAAAGAGGCAAAGGCAAAGACTTCCCTGGAAAGAGCAAAGAATTTTGTTGCGGTTATAAGACAGTTATTGGGAGAGTGACGTTAAATATCTTTCAATGAAATCCTAAAGGCTTTCTCTTTCCTTACTAGATTATCTAAAGATTACCACCATGGTCTTGCCATGGGGCAACAAAACCTATTAAAGAACAACTATTTCCAATTTTAATTATCTAAAGATTACCACATCGCTTGTGAGACGGCCTGTTTAATCTGAGGTAGTTTACATTTTCAGCATAGGCGATTTCTGACATAACAATCTATAAAAAGCTATTGGTATATTATCATAATGAGATGGTTATAGCTATAAAAGAATTTAAGTTTAGAAGCCGCACTATTCCTTTAAAAGTTTCAGAAGATGAGCTGTTTATGCCAAATGCAGTCACTAGGGAGTTTGCTAAAGTAGTTGATATTAGTCCTGGAAATATTGTTTTTGACATTGGCTCA
The DNA here is from genome assembly GCA_964362915.1 of Candidatus Woesearchaeota archaeon. Taxonomy (GTDB): domain Archaea; phylum Nanobdellota; class Nanobdellia; order Pacearchaeales; family GW2011-AR1; genus JAUSIK01. Next base: position 10,121 of record CAYIGH010000024.1, read on the forward strand.
GGAGTTGGGCCCCTTGCAATCTGGGCAGCCCAAGAGCCAAGTAAACATGTGTATGCTGTCGAGATAGTGGGAGCCCAATACATTCTTCTCCAGGAAAATATAGAAAATAATGGTGTTGCTCACAAAGTTAGTGCTTATCAAGGCAGGTTTTTTGAACCTATTCCTCCAGAAATAAAAGCAGATGTAATAATTGCTGATGTTTCCGGAATAGCAGAGGGCCCTGCCAGAGCATTAAAATGGTATCCGCCTGAAATCCCGACAGGAGGCGAAGACGGAACAGAGATGATAATTCCTTTATTAGAGCAAGCAGGCACTTATTTAGCACAGGGAGGGAGAGTTTACTTTCCAGTTGCAATTGACTTATCTGATAGTAAAAAAATAATGAAAGTTGCTGAAGCAAGATTTGGGAGGTTGGAAGAGATGGTTGAACCTAATTTTACTTTAACAGAGGAGCAAGTCTTAAGTTTAAAGCCCTTTGAATCACTGCCTTATGTCAATATAGGAACAAAGGGTTCGCGCAGTATATGGAGAGGAGCAATCTATAAGGCGACAAACCCCATATAAAAGAGTAAATGGCAGCATTCTGTTGGGCATAGAAATTTAGAGCTTTAATTTCCACATTTCTCTTTTTTCTATTAATGTTTTTAGTATTCCCGGGACAATGCCTGTAAATACAAAATTCTTCCAGCTAAATATCCCGCAGTATTTTCCCAGACTTATAACTAATGGAGCTTGCTTTGATTTATAGATTAATAAGGGTTTGTTATTTTCAATTGCTTTTATATTTTTCACTACTGCTCTTGCTTGTCTTAATGCATTTTGCGCAGTTTTTTCTTCTGTTATATCTGTTATGTCTCCTGCTGCAAATATATTCTTATGATTTGTTAATTGCAGATACTCGTTTACTTTTATTTGATTGCTTTCATTTAAATTTTTTGAGAAATTCTTTTTCATAGATTCAAAATTCGGTATTATGCCTGTGCATAAGAAGACCATATCTGCTTTTAATATACTGCCTTTGTTTGTTGTGAATTTATACTTGTTGCTTTCAACAGCAATTTCGTTATAAATTATCTTGATGCCTCTTTTTTTTAGAAACTTTTCTGCATATCTTGATGCTTCTTTAGAGTTTCTTTCTATTAATCTATCTTTTGAATGGATTATTACTATTTCTTTGTTTTTATAGTGTGTGCAAATCTCTGCTGCTAATTCTGTTCCAACTAAACCTCCACCTACAATCAGAATTTTTTTTGCTTTTTCCAATTTACTAGAACAATTTTTTAATGTTTTTGCTCTCGTTAAGATTACTATGTCTTTTTCTTTAAAAGGAGAGTTATAGCTTGAACCAGAGCATATAACTAAATAATCGAATTTTATTCTTTTATTCTTTATTTTTACTTCTTTTTCTGTTAGAGTTGTTGCACACTCTATGATTACTCCTGCTTTTTTTAGATAATTAGTATGTAGAATCTGTATTTTTTTTATATGTTCTGGCTCTACAATTGTTCTTGGAATTCCTGGTGTAAATTCAAAATAATCTTTTGAATCTATTAATGTAACATCAAAATCTTTCTCTAGCTTTCTTGCTATATAAGCGCCTGCAAAACCTCCACCAATTACAACTATCTTTTTCATATTAAAAAACAAATAAATAACTATTTTTTATTCTGCACTCACTGCGATTTTTCCAGGGCCTGTTAGTGCAATCCCAATAAGAGCAGCTATTCCAATTAAATGGAAAAATACATTTACCCATCCTGCCGGATTTTTCAATGCTCCGGGCAATGCCACCATTAATGCAGCTACTGCAAGAACAATTACCAATGGCCAAGCAGTATATTTTACTTTCCATCCTGTTAAGACAGAAAGGCCAAATACTATTTCAGAGATAAGCAAAAGCCATGCCCAGAATGCAGGGCCTGGAAATCCTAGACTACCAAGCATTCCGATTATTCCGTCTGTATTTAACAATTTACTTATACCTGTAAAGATAAACATACCACCAATTGTTAGTCTTAGTAATGTTGGGCTGTATTCGCTATATTTTCCGTTCATTTTATACCTCCTTTCAATTAGTTGGAATTTGCCATATTTAAATTTTAGGGATTACTTTGCGATAGATATTTATAGCTAAGATTATAATTTTATATATGAAAAAAGAGGCAAGAAATAAAGATTTTATAAAAGGCATAATCGCAGGGGCCATAATTGTTATTTTGATAGTTGTTATTTTATACTTGTCTTTAAAATCTAGGAGTTCTAATGTAAAGAATATAATTGGAGAGGATATTGTTTTTGAGGTTAGAGATGTGCATAAGGCAATAGAAAAGGATTTTCCAGGAAAAGATATTCCTGTTTATGATGATAGTTATTGCATGAAAAAATTTAGCGAGAGATACAGTGAAGAGGCGGATAAATGCAATGTTAGTAAGATAAAAACATTTTCAAGACTAAATCCGTTGGTTATTAATGTAGAATGCGTTTGTAATTCTTGACTAGAATGGTTCAAAAAGTAGAGATTATTACTGGCGATGGCATTAAATTAGTAGGAAATCATTATAAATTTAAAAAAGGAAGCCCTGGAATTTCATTGTTTCATATGATGCCGGCTGCTAAAGAAAGCTTTGATAATTTTGCTAGGAAGTTAAATGAAGCAGGCATGGGGGTTGTTGCTATTGATTTAAGGGGGCATGGAAAATCTCAGGACGGGCCAGAAGGATATAAAAGTTTTAAAGATGAAGAACATCAGAGAAGTATAGATGACATTAGGGCGGCTGTTGATTTTCAAAGAAAAGAGGTGCATAATCCTCTTTTATGTCTAATTGTTCGAAGGCACTAAACTTTAGAGATTAAAAAATAGTTAAAGATGGCACTTCAATACCCCCGACCACCCTCCCCAATTTAGAGATGTGTGCTTGGTTTTTCTTTCAGAAAAACAGATAGTCTTTTTCTTCGAAAAAGTATTTAATTGAAATAATCTTCCCTCCAAACAAACATAAACTTAATAAATATGCAAATTAATTTTACATTATGGTAAAGATGACGTATGAAAAATTAAGAGAATTTCTTACGAATAGCGAAAAATATCCGAAATGCAAGAAATACAAAAGAGCCCCTCTTATTCACAAAGGATTTCCGGGAACATTTAATTTGAGTTTTACCGAGTATGATATGTTCAGGATATATGGTGGATACTCTAATTTTTCAGAAGATTTAATATTCTCTACTATTCAATCTTGTATTCGACCACAAGATATTACTGATAATATAAAACAAGGTAAAAATTTGTGGAAATACTTAGGTGTTTTTGAAATGTCTGATATTGCTGGGCAAATTCTCTTATCAAAAAGAGAGAATATTGATAAGATTCATATTTATCAGTTAAAAAGATTAATCGAAACCCTTGTGGGTCTCGGGTTAGAAAAAAACAAGATATTTCCCTCTTACCAAAAAGGAGGCAAAGTTTCAGTTATTACAAAAGGCAAATTTAATTTTGATTGTGAAATTCCAGAAGATAAGCTCACAAAAAATGCTTTTATTGAATCTGGAATTCCTAAAGAAAATCTAATCCCTGATGAGACAAGAGAAACTTTATTGTCCTTGCACATCAATATGCCTACTCCTTGGGGTTATCGAAATGAGATTAATTATAACATCGGAACTAAGGAAAATCCAAAACTTTTAGACGTAGCTACATTAGAGTATTTTATTTGGTTGCCAATTTTCAAGGGTGAAGAAAATCAAAAAAATATTGTTGGATTGAAACCATTTAATCATACTGCAAGCATTGGAGCTTTTGGAGTAGAACGACTTTGTGTTGCTGTAAACGGATTAAATAGTGTTTTTGAAGTAGATTATCTAAAGAAATTTTACGACTTTTTTAGGAAAATTTATTCTTCACTTTCTGAAGAACAAAGGATAAAATCTGGGGAGGTTATTAGAGCATTACATAGGATTTATTCTGATGTTGTTGATTTTAATCTTAATGTAGGGTATCACGAAAATAAAAAAATAAAATATTTTCTTCAAGTCTTAGTCAGCAATTTGAAAGAATTGGATAAAAAAAGATTAAAACAGCTCTTGGAATTGCACTCAAAAATTCAACCTTGGCATAAAAATTTATCAAAGGGGATAAAACCGACAATTGAAAGAATTGAAACTTATTATTTAAATCAAGATAGATTAAGGGTAGAAAGAAGTACTAAACCAGAAAAACATCAACAGAAAAAATAGGTTACCGAAAGGATTATAAATAAGCAATCTTTTACTATATTAACATAATCCCAGGTGATCCTTCGGGGTTGCCTGATGCTTTAAAAAATGAAATCTACAATTGTATTTATCGATGGTGGTTATCTCTCCTTTATCTCAAAATTTTTTGGAAAGGGGAAACCTCTAAAATACAAAATGGAAGTTTTTGCAAAGAATCTAGCAAAATCTAAAAATTTAGAATGTAAAAAAATTTATTTTTACACTGCTCCACCTTATCAAGATTCTGATCCTACAAAAGAAGAAAATCTAAGAAAAGCGAGTTATGATAAGTTTGTTTCAAAATTAAAAGAGGTTGGCATTATTGTAAGAGAAGGAAGATGCCAAAAAATTGACAATACCTACCAACAAAAAGGAGTAGACACTCTTTTAACAATTGATTTATCAAGAATTCCAAAAAGAGAAGGAATTTCTGATGTAATTGTTTTAACTTCTGATACTGATTTTGTTCCAATTATTAAAGATTTATCTGAAGATGGGATAAATGTGATTCTTGCTTACTTTACAGATAGAAAAAGAAAATCTGGACTTTCACTTTCAAATCATTTATGGAAAGCTT
>CAYIGH010000025.1:0-14166 GCA_964362915.1 Candidatus Woesearchaeota archaeon
TCTGTTGTTATATTCGGGAGACATAAAAGCAATGTTCAATTATTTATGTCTCACGCTATAGTGAAAATAAAAAATATAGGAATATAGATAATAAGAGCAGTAATCCCTCCTCCCGCCCAATACGGCCAATTTTTCCAGCCCATCATCTAATAAAAAATTATAAATATAAATACAATCATAGAAACCTTTTTTACTATCAAACATTCTTAAATTATATGCAGGAATTACTAAAACAATACGATCAAATAAAAAATCAATTAAAATATCGTTTAAATGATTTCAAAAATCTCCAGGAAAAAGACCAATATAAAGAATTTATGTTCTGCCTTCTAACTCCCCAAAGCAACGCACAAAGATGCTGGCAGGCTGTAGAAGAAATATCAAAATTAGAGATTTTAAATCAGGAATCTATATTTAATATATTAAAAACAAAAACCAGATTCCATATCACAAAGACAAAAAGAATTTTACAAGCAAAGGAAAATTGGGATAAGATAAAATCTTTTTTAAATAACAAAAATAGAAAGGAACTTAGAAATCATATAGCAAAAACAGTAAATGGATATGGCTTAAAAGAAGCATCGCATTTCTTAAGAAATATAGGATTATCAGACAATCAAATAGCAATACTTGACAGGCATATTTTGAGAAATTTAAAAAATATTAATTTAATAAATGGAACAAAAGTGAAGAATTATGGGAATTATCTTGAAATAGAAAGAATCTTCCTGAATTTTGCGAATTCTATTGGCATTCCCCCTGACGAATTAGATATTCTATGGTGGAGCCAAGAAAATGGTGAAATTTTTAAATGAATTTTAGAGAGAATCATTTTCTTTTTGTCCCAATCAACATATCAACTTTATCCTCTAGCGCAAATAGTCTTTTATCATACTCGATAAATCTATTATCATAATTATCTAATCTCTCATTAATTTTAACAAGATTATTTTTAAAATAATCTGTTCTAACTAACATTCTATCCATAAAACTCATCACCCTCTGATAAGAAATGCCCACTAAAAAAACAACACTTACTAAAGGAAGTAAATTAATCCAATCAGGTGTATTAATCCAGCCCAACAATTTAGCAATAATATATCCCACTAGAAGAAGCATAAAAAACCAAAATAACACATCCCAAATATCAAATCTCCTCATATTAAACAATAATTAATAAACTTTTTAATCATTTCGATGTAAAACTTAACACTTAAACATTCAAATAAGTTCAAATATCTTAAAAATTATCCACCCAATCAGGACAAACATACATATCCAAAATATAACATAATAAAAATAATCTCTAGGTCCTTCCCATATATCCTAATTTTCCATAGAATATTAACAATCAATAACTTTTATAAAAACTACTATCTTAATAAAACAATGGAAAAAATAGTAATATCCTTAGGAGGCTCGTTAATAGTGCCAGATAAAATAGACTATGAGTTTCTAGATGAATTCAAAGATACTATTGGAAAACACTACAAAACACACAAATTTATTGTGGTAGCAGGTGGCGGCTCAATAGCAAGAAAATACATTGAAGCACTAAAAAAAGAGAACAAATCAAAAAATGAATTATCGCAAGCAGGAATAAGAGTAACAAGAATGAATGCATTTTTTTTAATGCAGCTCTTTGGAAAAGAGGCTAATGATAATTTGCCTTTAAACATGCACGAAATAAAAAATTATCTTGTAAAAAATAAAATAGTAATTTGCGGCGCATTGAGATTTTCTGAAAATTCAACCTCAGATACTACTGCGGCAAAAATTGCAAATTACCTAAATACAATTTTTATTAATATCACAAATGTAAAGGGTCTGTATACGTCAGATCCTAGAAAAAATAAGGACGCGAAATTCATTCCCAAGATTTCATGGAAAGAATTTGAAAAAATAGCTCTAAAATCGAAATATTCCCCAGGTCAGCATTTTGTCCTAGACCAGAATGCTGCAACTTTGATAAGGAAATATAAGATTAAGACTTATATTGTTGGGAAGAATTTGAAAAATTTAGAGCGGATTTTGAAAGGAAAGATATTTGAAGGGACGCTGATAAAAGATTAAAACTATTTCCAATACCAAAAGCAAAGCCTATTTCACTCTTTTTCATTTCACCTCTCATAAATCTTCGCATTTTCTGTAAATCCATTCACTTGCGAAAGTGTTTTACCAGGAAAAGCTTCAAATCTTATTTTCCTGTTTTCACTCATCTGAACAAGAACAACTCCATGCACCATTTCATTACTTGCTGTTTTCAAACCTTTTGCTGCAGATTTCCTGTCCCATGGACTTCCACTTGGAGTAATATAATCATATTCAACAAGTTCATATTTTATCAAACCATCATCAATTCCAACATCGACAGGATTTGGAGAGTTTCCTTTAACACCAAATTGCCTTGAATCTTCTCCCTCATAACCAGCTATAGAAATCACAATTCTCTGAGGATCAATATAATCATACACAAAAGATAAATGGCCTATCCAATATCCTTTTTGTCCAGTTTCTGTCACAGCCCCAGCATACCCATTCGTACCTTCCAAGAACCAATTACCAACTAATTTACCGTCAATATCATAATCAATCTTTCCACTGATAGGCTCTGCAGTTCGTACACTTTTCTCAATCAATTTACTTCTCACAGGTTCATTAAAATATTCATACGTATTAGGAACAATATGTATTTTAGAAGGCTCAACTGCATAATGCTCGGGGACAACAAAACCTGATAATGTTGCTTCCTCATCGATAAGATTAAAATCAATATTATTCTTATAATATCCAATGAGCTCTCCTGCTTCAACTGGAATTCGAACACCCCGATACCCATGCGTTGGAGGAGCATACGCCTTGATTTTTTCAGGAAGATTGCTTACATAAATATAATAGCTAGAAATAGTGCACGTGTACTTTATCGTAATGTGGTAGTCCTTCCCTTCTTCAGCATTAGGCATATGCGCAATATCGGTAATATATCCTTTTCCCGGAGAATAAACTTCAATATTAAATTCTTTATTATCAAAATTCTGAAAATAATGATGATTAACTGGAGTAACATGATCTCCAACCATTAGTCCTCTTGGAAGCATAACTTTTGTTTTGTCTAAATTAACAGGAGGATAATCAAATTTTATCTTTGTACCTTCACATTCATCTTTCCTTGTATCAGTTCCTTCTATATTTTGTTCTCCAGTCATTTCCTCTTTAGGAGAAAAAATTATTTTACACAACTCATTTTTATTTCCCCTACAATAATTTTCGCATTGTCCTAGATTATTTAAGCAAAATGCTCTACAATTTTCCTCGCCAGAGCAAAGATTTCCTAAATTCCCGCTTCTAATCTCTCCTATACTCTGGCTTCCTTCTTCATTACTCTTCCAAATATTGTTTTTCTCCTTAATTACAATTCCAATAACTCCTATGAGAACAAGAATTCCGATAATGCATATTATCACAAAACTCTTTTTCATTTCAAAAAAAGTAAAACCAATTATAAAAAGCTATTTATTTCTTAAAGCTCAGAAGAGCCTTTATTACTTCGTTAATTAAATCTTGCGTAATAAATAAAGAAGATTTAGTTTTTAATTCCTTAATCTTTTCTATCGCAATTTCTTTATTAATAACCTTTTCCCTAGAAGCACGCAAAATAATCCCAATACTACCATGAACTTCTATATGATAATTCTTTGCAATTTCTCGTGCATCTAAATCATCAGTTAAAAAATAATCTGCTTTTTCCTGCAATGTGAGCGCGATTGCTTCTGCCTCACCCAAATCGAGATCGTATTGATTTACAAAAATCTTTGCTTTATCCTTAAACTCGCTGTCTAAAGCAATTACTTTTATTTGAGAAGGAAAAACAATTTTATTTTTTCTTAATTCGTGTTCAACTTCGTGTGGGATTAAAATATGTGAAAAAATATCAAATGCCTTCACTAGGTTTATTTCGGCTAGATGTAAAATAGGTCCTGTGTTAGAAACAGCTTTATTTTCCATACAATCCCCATTGGATATCTTCTTTTATTGCAGATTCTAATTGGACAACTTTTTGCTTCTTAACAAGTTCACGAATAGCATCGCGGATAAGTTCTGATTTATTTGCATACCATCCCTGCTTAATCAACTCTTCCATTTCAATAATAATGCGCTTTGTTAATTTTGCTGGCACAGTTTCCATATTAGAGCTTTCCACAATAGTATTACTATGGTAATACTATTTAAATATTTCTGTAAGAAGGAGTTTTAATTCGCACTTTTCATTTTTTCACCAGCGTAAGCTTTATATACTTGGTATATATACCATATCTATATTAAACTAGAGATAAAGCAAAATGGTACAAGCAATGATTGAAATTCCTGAAGAAGCAAATCATATTTTAAACATAGTGAAGGCTAGATATAATTTAAAGACTAAAAGTGAAGCTATTGCAAAAATCGTTATTGAATGCGGTGGAAATATTTTAGAACCAGAATTAAGACCAGAATATTTAGAAAAGCTTCAAAAAATAGAAAAAGAGAAAGGGATTAGCTTCAAGAATATACCTGAATTAAGAAGAATAACAGAGGGCTAAAATGTATCATTATGAGGTGATGCCCAATTTACAAAGAATCCTTAACAAGTTATTCAAAAAAGATAAAGCTCGTTATGAGCAAGTTATGAATAAAATTGAAGAAATTATAAATTCCCCTGATGTTGAGCATTATAAAAATCTGAGATATGACTTAAGCGACAAAAAAAGAGCGCAGATTGGGCATTTTGTTTTAGTATTCTCTTTTATCAAATCAGAAAACAAAATTAAATTCCTGGACTTTGACCATCACGATAATATTTACAAGAAAAGATAATTTTTGATGAGTTTGTTTTTGCTATATCTATTCCAAAAAAGGCAAAGGTCTTATTTTTTCTTCGTCTTCTCCTATTTGTATGATATCAATTTCAATAGAATCGTCATTAAACAAATGTAAACAGTAATCCTTATGAACAAAAGATTCTAAAACTTTTAAGGCGCATCGTAAAAAGATAATTAACTATAATCTCATATTTTTATAATTAGAAAAGGACAGAATAAATTTATATCCTCCACATATTAAATAATATTAAGGGCCTGTAGCTTAGTCTGGTAGAGCACTGCCCCGATGTGGCAGGGGTCAGAGGTTCAAATCCTCTCAGGCCCATTATAAGACTAATATGATAAACACACAAAACATAGAACAAGCAAAAAATCTAATCAAAGAAACAATAGAGACGAAAGAAAATCCAATAATTGTAAAAGCTCAATCTCCAGACTTTAATAGAAAAATCTTAGAATATGGAAAATTCAATATCCTGCTATCAATAGAATCAACAACGAAAAAAAAAGACGCTTCAAAATACCTAGACTCTGGCTTGAATCACATTCTAGCAAAAATAGCCGCAAGAAACAATATTGCTATAGGCATTAACTTGGAAGAAATCAACCCTCTAGATAAAAAACAAAAAGCAATCCAACTCTCAAAAATAATCCAAAACATAAAAATATGCAGAAAAGAGGAAACTAAAATAAGGCTCTTAAACTATAAGGATAAAAAAACCGCGTTTTCTTTTTTAATTTCTTTGGGCGCCTCTACTCAACAAACCAAAGAAGCTATAACATGAAAATAAAAAAAGATAAGTACTTTAGAGAAAGAGGTGGAACTGCTAAGATTATTCGAATATCCTGTATGCAATGTGGGAATACAGTCCTAGTTTATCAAAAAGATGGCCCTGGTTGGCTAAAAAGATGTTATCTTAATAGAATAGTCTCTCCAGAAAAATACCATGGTCTTCAATCTAATAAAAATATAAAAGAACCAAAAAACCTAGGAAATCTTGTTTGTATTTGTGGATCTATTATAGGCTATCCTATGAAACACAAGGATGGAAGATTGGCATTCTATCTAATTCGAGGCAAATTCAAACGCTCAATAATAAAAAATCAATAGAAGACTAATTAAAATCTCCTCTCTTATAAATAGTATGTATAAAAGATATAAATTTAATATATGGGATATAATTATATGGATATCCTTAATAGTTTTAGTCTTATATATTATAGGAAAACTAACTGGTTTTATTAATACCCCAGAATGGATAAATCTGGTGCCTATAATGGCCCTTGTCTTTTTCGCTGGAGCATTTTATCAGAAAGTTCTCTCATTCATAAGCCAGATGTATATTAGAACAGATTACTTCAAAAAAAATATAGATAATATTGATAGTAATATTACAGAAATCAAAGGAGAATTATCAAAACACGATAAAAGACTTTTTAGTCTGGAAAAAAGAAAATAATTAAACCCGTAACATTTTTAACCCTTTCATCCCTATTTTCTCCATGTCTCAAGAGTTGCAAAAGACAATAGAAAAACTATCTCCTCTAGAAAGAAAGATAATTCCCTTCCTTAATCTTCCAATTGAAAAAATACAAGAAAGATCAGGCCTAGATAGAACCTCTGCAATCAGAGCACTCAAATTCCTTGAAAATAAAGGCCTTCTAAAAATAAAAAAAACTATTGAGAAAATTATTGATCTAGGAACGAATGGAATCTATTACAAAAATAATCACCTTCCAGAGAGAAAGCTTCTCACATTATTGGAAGAATCAAAATCCCTGACAATAGAAGAAGCAGAGAAGATTTCCAGACTATCTGAAAATGAGTTTAAAGTATCTTTAGGAATATTAAAAAATAAGGCATTGATAGAAATAAAAAATGGAAGAATTATTTTAACAGCAAAAAAAGAGGAAATCACTAAAAAATTCCTTGAGGAGCAATTTATAGAAATGCTTCCAATTGAAGAATCTAAATTAGCCCCAGAGCACAAACATGCATTAGAAAAGCTAAAGAAAAGAAAAGACATTGTAGTAGTAAAAGAAAGAGACATCATTAATTTTGAATTAGCCCCGCAAGGAAAGCAAATAGCAGGAAAAGAAATAAAATCAGACTTGATTGAAGAGATAACTCCAGAAATAATAAGAATATGGAATAAAACAAAGAAATTTAGGTCATATGATATTCAGTCTCCTGTTCCTGTTATTAACGGCGGAAAAAAACATTTTGTTAATGAAGCAATAGAATATGCAAGAAGAATTTGGCTGGATCTTGGATTTAAAGAGATTTCTGGGAATATTATAGAAACTAGTTTCTGGAATTTTGATGCTTTATTTACAGCACAAGATCATCCAGCAAGAGAGATGCAAGATACTTTTTTCATAAAAGGCATTGAAGGTAAACTCCCAAATAAAGAAATCATCTCGCAAGTAAAACAAGCCCATGAGTCTGGTATTGATAAAAGCAAAGGTTGGCAATATCAATGGGAGGAAAAAGAAGCAAAAAAATCTATTCTTAGAACTCACACCACTTCTATCTCAGCAAGAACTCTTGCTTCATTAAAAGAATCAGATATTCCAGCGAAATATTTCACAATAGGAAAAGTATTTAGAAATGAAACATTAGATTGGAAGCATGGCTTCGAATTCTACCAAACAGAAGGAATTGTAGTAGACAATAATGTAACATTTAGGCATCTATTAGGATACCTAAATGAATTCTATATTAAAATGGGCTTCAAATCAATAAAGTTTGTCCCGTCTTATTTTCCCTATACTGAGCCGAGTGTAGAAATCCAGGTTTTCCATGAAGATAAAAAAGTGTGGCTGGAATTAGGGGGAGCAGGCATCTTTAGGCCAGAAGTAGTAATCCCTCTTTTAGGAAAGAAAATTCCCGTACTTGCGTGGGGGCAGGGTTTTGATAGAATTATAACAGACTACTATGATATTAAGGATTTAAGAGAGATATACGCAAATGATCTGAAAAAACTAAGAACCAAAAGGGCTTGGATAAAATGAAAGCACTAGATATTATAATATGGATAATAGTAATAATCTTAGTAACTCTAGGATTATATGCCTTATTTAGATAAAATGGTAAAAATAAAAATAGAAGATTTGGTATTTTGGTTATTAATCATAGTTGTAATCTCTATATTGGTATGGAAATTATTTGGCTCTCCCACCGATACTGCTACATTAATAACCACTGTTTTATTTCTAATTAGCATAATATTAACCCTGTGGAAGAGGATATACTATACTGAAAGAAAAACTGAAGTAGGATTTATGAAGGTAAAAGGAGATTTAAAACTAATAAAAAATGATATAGGTTATATAAAAAGAGATATCAATAATATAAATGATAAACTAAAAAATATCCAATCTCTAATTGAAAGGAAATAAAATGGCAACTGTAAAATTTTCAAGGCAAGAACTGGAAAAACACATAAAACTAACAAATGAAGTCGTAGAAAAAATTGGATTGTTTGGCATTCCAATAGAATCTCTTACAGAAAATGAAATTGAAATAGAAGTTCTTCCGAATCGGCCTGATTTGCTTTCATTAGAAGGATTTGTTAGAGCAATAAAATCTTTTATCGGCAAGGAAAAGGGGTCTAAAAAATACAAAATCCATAGGCCTGATAAAGATTATAAAATTACTATAGAATCTAAAGTAAAAGAAGTCAGACCTTACACAGCCTGTGCAATAGCAAAGAACTTGTCCTTAGACAATGAAAGAATTAAGTCTTTAATTGACCTGCAAGAGAAACTTCATATGACAATAGGAAGGAAAAGGAAAAAAGTTGCGATTGGAATATACCCATTAGACAAGATAAGCCTCCCCATAATTTATACTGCCCTTCCCCCAAAAAAAATAAAGTTTATTCCTCTAGGATCTGATAAAGAAATGACAGGAGAGGAGATACTTGCGAAGCGCCCTGCTGGAAAAGAATATGCTGATATCATTAAAAATTTCAGGGAATATCCTGTTTTTACAGACTCGAAGAATGCTATCCTTTCTATGCCTCCTATCATTAATAGCAATGAAACAGGACAAATAAAAGAAGAAACAAAATCTGTCTTTATTGAATGTTCAGGAACAGATTTCAAGATACTAAAAAAGACATTGAATATTATAATAACAACGTTGGCTGATATGGGTGCAGATATTTATTCTATGGAGCTTAATTACGGGAAGATAAAAGAGATTACTCCTGATTTGGCTCCTGAAAAAATTAAAATCTCTTTAGAAAATACAAACAAGCTTCTAGGGCTAAATCTAAAAGAGAAAGACATAGAAAATTTCCTTTTAAGAATGGGGTATAATTACAAAAAAGGAAAAGTAGAAATTCCTGCTTGGAGGTTTGACATATTGCATGAAGTTGATATAATTGAAGATATAGCAATTGCATATGGCTACAACAACATTATCCCGGAAATCCCAGATGTATCGACAATAGCTGAAGAAACAAAAGAAAGCAGAATAAAAAGAAAAATCTCAGAAATTCTCATAGGATTGGGATTATTAGAAACCTCTTCATATCATTTAATCAAAGCTGAAGAGCCATCTTTCTCTGAAACCCAAAAATTAATAGCCCTAGAAAACTCAAAAACAGAATATAAGTATCTTAGACCAAATCTTTTAATCTCTGCATTGAGAATTCTAACTGAAAATAAAGACGCAGATTATCCGCAAAGATTATTTGAAATAGGAAGAGTTTTCCTTCCAGATAAAAATTCTGAAACAGGGGTGGAAGAAAAAGAAAACTTAATTATTTACTGTTCACCTGCCAATTTCACAGAAATGAAGCAGATTCTTGATTATTTAACAAAAATTTTAAATATGAAATATCTTCTTAAGGAATTTTCCCATAAAGACCTATTAGAAGGCAGAACTGCCTCTATCTTAATTAATAATAAAACTATAGGCTATCTTGGAGATGTACATCCAAAAACTCTCCAAAATTGGAATATTAAAACGCCTGTTGCTGTTTTAGAAATTTCACTTGATGAAATTCATAGGCAATTTAAAGAATAAAATGAACAAAAAGAAAAATTATTTATCCTTTAACTAAGGATTTCCTAGTGGATAAAGGACACTACAATCAAAAATTCAACCGAAATAACTTCTTTCTTTCCTATTATTATTTAAATTCTTCGGGTGTTTCATATTTTGCAGGATTTTTATGAATCCTGGTTTTAGCTCTTTCCATTTATCGTAAATTTTTCTAATCAGATCCGTCTCTGTTTTTTCATTTGAATCAATTTCTAAGTCTAGAGACAATATGCTCAAATCAGCTAGATTAGAATAGGCATCATCTATCATCTTTTTATCCTCAACGCTCATGGATCTAATGTAAGGAAGATACATCCTTGGTGCATTAATAGGATTGACCAGCATCTCCAAAAAAGTCATAGAATTGACTATTTTCTCCATCATAAGCTTTCTAATGGCTCTCAATAAAAAATCAGTCTCTTTATCGAATTTATCAATTTCAAAGTCAAGATTTAAATCCCTAAAACTCGGTAAGTTATATTTCTTGGCAAATTTTTCGTATTCTTTCTTTAATGCTTCTAACGTCATACTCAAATGAAAAAGACAGGTTTTATATAGTTAACTGAACAATTAAAATCAGAAGAATTTATTATGAGGATGAATTGGAGAGAGTTTCTTAAGCCAAATGTAAAAAAAATAATCTTAGCAGTAATCATTTTTATAACGGCTTTTTCATTAGGTCTGACAGAGCCGTTATTTATCTGTTCTGATATACTTAATATTATTTGCACCGCACAAATATCGCAAACAATAAGGGCCTATATAGTAATTAATTTAGTATCCCTAATTATAATATATCTTTTAAGTTGTATAATTTTCAGTCAAAAAGAGCATAAAGTATGCGCTTATAGAAAGTTTTGCAGAATAATTTGAAATAATACATAACAACTCTTGCGAATACTTGGAGCAACGAGGCATAGATGCAATCGGTTCTGCTAAGCAAAAATGCAGAAGAGGTATCTAAGAGTTAAAACTTATTAATAAATTGCGAAGCAATAAATTTTAGGGTTTGGGGACACACAATTTTTTAGTCGTTCGTTAGTGAGGGAGCACTTTTCGTTAATTTATAGCAACCGAAACATTTAAATAACACTTGTAACTAAATTATTACATATGTTACAGAAAGATAACAGATATAAAATATTAATGATATTTTTTGAAGACCCTTCTCCAAAAGGAATTGGGTTTCAGCTTAGAGAGATAAGCAGAAAAGTAGAAGTAGCTCCTCCATCTGTCAAAAAGTATCTTAATGAATTGGAAAAAGAGGGATTAGTAATGAAGATTAAACATAGAATTCATGGTTATCCTGTTTATTATGCAAATAGAGATAATGAAGAGTTTAAATTTCTTAAAAAAGTTGATATCATAATGAAAATAAAAGAGTCTGGCTTATTAAAGTACCTTTCAGAAAATTGTATGCCTGATGTTATTATATTATTTGGCTCTGCATCAAAAGGAGAAGACTTGAAAGAAAGCGATATAGATTTATTTGTTCTATCCAGCAAGGAAAAAATAGATTTGACACAATTCGAAAAAAAACTAAACAGAAAGATTAATATATTATTTAGTGATAATTTTAACAAGCTAAGCAAGGAGCTTAAAAACAATATAATAAATGGAATAATCCTAAAAGGGTATTTAAAGATTTTTTAAATGGAAGAATTAATAAGAGTAACGCCAGACAAAGAAAAAGTACAATCAATTCTCAAAATGGTAGAGACTACTCTAGAAATGATAAAGCTCATAGACAAAACTAAATTTCCTTCAAATATTACAAAAGAATATTATGAAGTTATAAGGGAATTAGTAAGCATAATTTTGTTGCTTGATGGCTATAAAGCGATTGGTGAAAAAGCGCACAAGAAGCAAATAGAATATTTAGAAGCAAACTACAAAGAGTTTAGCAAGGCAGAGATTACTCTGATGGATGACTTGAGAATAACAAGAAATAAGATTGCGTATGATGGATTTTTTGTAAAAGAAAATTATGTTGACAGAAAGTTGGCGGATATTCTAAATATTATTGAGAAATTAAAGAAAATTATTGATAAAAAATTAGAATCCGAATAATCTTTTGAACCAATTTAAGATTTTCTGAATTAAGCTACCACTAACACATTGAGAAGAAATTTGAATTGAACTAAGATCTCAACAAATTTTAATAAATGCCCCCGACAGGATTTGAACCTGCGACCCTCAGGTTAGGACCCTGATGCTCTTAATCCAGGCTGAGCTACGAGGGCATGTGGGTGAGAGGATTCGAACCTCTGTAGGCACTGAGCCAATGCGTCTTGAGCGCATCCCGTTTGACCGCTCCGGCACACCCACATTAAATTAAAAGAATAAGACATATTTTAAACATTACCATCTTCTTCTATTCTGGCAATAAGCTCTTCTGCCTTTACAGTTGAAGTTCCAAGTTTTTCAACAACAACTCCTGCTGCATAATTTGCTAAATGTACAGTTTCAATCAAACTCAATCCTGATGCTAACCCTAGGGCCATAGCTGCACAAGCTGTATCCCCTGCACCTGTAACATCAACTACTTCTTTTACTTTAGTGGAAATCTCTGCAAATTCATTTCCATCATAGCAAACCATGCCTCTCTTGCCACATGTAACAACAACATATGCACATTGAATAATTTCTTTTAATTTTTTAGCGAGGAGTTTAGGATCGTTTTCATTAGCTCCTGTAATTTCTTTTGCTTCTTTTATATTTGGACATATCAATGTAGAATTTTTAAAAGATAAAGAATTTACTGGTTTAGGGTCAACAACTACAGGAATTTTCCTATTCTGCGATAAAGAAATAATCTGTTGGGCGAAACCATTTCTAAAAACATGCTTGTTATAGTCTGATAGAATAATGGCGTCTAAGTCAGAATTATTAATAAAATTATAGATTTTAGAAGCAGCATTATTATAGAGAGGAACTAAATTCGATTCTCCGTCGTCTGCTCTTAAAAGATACTGATTAAATTCTGATTCTATGGATCTTTCCTTCACTATGGTTTGCCCATTTCTTACACTAAAAAATTTTATTCCTTTCTTTCTGCACATCCTTTCAAATATTCTTCCATGATGATCTCCGCCTATGACGCAGCCAAGTGAAGCTTCTGCTCCTAAAGAAATTATATTCAATGCCACATTTGCCGCACATCCTAATCTAAATTCCTTCTTTTCAATTTTTAATAAGGGGGCCCCTGGATTTTCAGGATTGACTCTTTCAACTTTCCCGTAAACATACTTATCTAAAACAACATCTCCTATAACAGCTATTTTTTTATTTTTAAAATTATTTACTATTTCAACTAACCTACTTTTTTGCATGAAAAGAGATAAATAATATGTATTTTAAATATTATGCAAAAGCAATCTATAAAAAGAAGAAGACAGCATCTGTGCTTCGCCTCTTGTCGGAGACTAACGCAGCAGACGTAATGAGCTTGACTTCTGTGTTCGGAATGGGAACAGGTATTTCCTCACTACTATGGCCGTCTTCAAAATTAGGGAAATATTAAGGTATTTAAGCTTTGCTCTTCTTCAATAGCAATGAAATCAAAACTTTCAAAATCTCAAGTAGAAAAGAAAATAAACGAATTCTTTAAAAAAGAATCTTTCACTTCAGAAGAAATAAGAAAGATAAAAAGATTAGCAATGAAGTTTAAAATTAAATTGGGAGAATATAGAAAAAAGTTCTGCAAGAAATGCCTCTCACAATTGAAAGGAAAAACACGTATATCAAAAACCCATAAAACTGTTGAATGCGGGAAGTGTAGGTATAAGAATAAATTCAAATTGAAATAAATATGCTAATAATGTGTTATTTCATAATCTATAAGCTTATTTTTTCATAGACAAAACGAGCAGAAAAGTACCCTTTATCTTCCATAATTAATGGAACAAATATCCTATCTCCTTCCCACATATCTATAATGTGAATCTTGTTATTTGGCACCCATATTAATGTGCCTTCTCGAGAATTACATAGTTCTCCAGAAAATTCTCGCGCAAGATAGGGAAAGACATACCAATTTGGCTGTGAGGAATTTTTTTGAAATGTTCTTCCACTATTATCAAATGTAATAATGCCCTTTAACTTAGGACTATACAACTCCAAGCCAGATTCTTCTCTCACCTCACGTATAACACATTGTTCAGGGCTTTCTCCATCCTTAAATTTTCCACCTATAGTCAAGACAATGCCTTCGGCACTCTAACTAGCTAACTGAATCCAATAATCTAATTG
>CAYIGH010000026.1:0-13753 GCA_964362915.1 Candidatus Woesearchaeota archaeon
TCCCTTGATAGATAGGAAAAGAAAGATACGGAAATTAATTTCTTTTCCTATAATTGGCAAGCAACAAGTTTTAAAAAGCCAGTTTCTCTAAAAAAAGCATGAAAGGAATAATTGTCCAATTCAGGAGAGGAAGGCACACAATTCACGAAAAACATTATCTTTTAGACCTGGATCTTTCAAGCAGGGAAGAAGCCAAGAAGATGGCAGGAAAAGAAGTTATTTGGAGATCTCCGTCTGGAAAAGAAATAAAAGGAAAAATCTCTGACGCACATGGAAATAAAGGCCTAGTAAGAGCAATTTTTGAGAAAGGTCTCCCAGGGCAGGCAATTACAACAGATATAGAAGTTCTAGAATCAAAAACAGAAGCCAAAGAGCACAAGAAATCAAAGGAGGCAAAAAATAAATGAATAATCCAAAATATATTTTTCCAATAGAATTTACTCTTATTGAACCAAGAGAGTTTTCAAGAACAGGAACCTTAATAGCATCAACAGATTTCAGATATGTAAGTGGATTCAAGAAAAAGGAAGATATAAAAGCCGTAAAAGAGGCTTTTAATTTAATAAGAAGAACAGGAATCAGCGAGATGATAATGAAAGATGATACATCATTTCCTTCAAAATTGAGAATTATTTATTCACTAGCAGAAGTTATGCATGGTTCGCCGCCAAGAATAGACATAAGCCCGATTGAAGATCAGATAATTCTTAGCTCACTTGGCCTGAGATCTTATGATAAATATCCAAAACCAGATATATTTGAAGCAAGATCAGATGCAATAGATTTAGAATACGAATTTGCTGATCTAACTCTTAGGTTTTCTCCAACCAATGAAGCAGCATTACTGGCGTTTAATAATGCACAAATCAAGGAGGTTAAGCAATGGCTTTAAGAAAAGCATCAGCATATTCAAAGAAAAAAGCAAGACCATTTACTAGAAGATCCAGATCCAGGCAAAAAGCATATATCAAGACTGTTCCTGGAATAAAAATAGCAAAATTCCAAATGGGCAGTCAGAAAGCATATGAAGGGGGAAAACATCCATATATCATTAGATTAATCTCAGATGAAAGAATTCAAATTCGAGACAACGCATTAGAGGCATGCAGAATGTATATAAATAAAGTCCTTGATAGAGAAGCCCTGGGCCAATATTTTCTCGCTGTAAAAGTTTACCCTCATCACATATTAAGAGAAAACAAGACAGCTGCAGGAGCAGGCGCAGACAGGCTTTCCAGCGGCATGAAGCATTCTTATGGCATAACTATAGGGAGAGCAGCCATAGTTAACGCAGGAAAAGAGGTTTTCTTTGTCTCATGCGAAAATGAAAAATCAGCCAGAGTAGCAAGAGGCGCCCTGCAGGACATAAAAGCTAAACTTCCATGTAGATCTAGAGTAATATTTGAAAAAGTTACGCAAAAACCAGTTCATGCAGTAGAAAGTGCTGTCTAATTATTCAAATTACCAGATGCATTCTACTTCCTATCATGAATTTTTCCTATTTTTTCTATTTTAGAAACCGAGTCTACGATTTTTAAGTTCAAAGGATATATTTGATAATTATCATTTCCTTTAAATTGTTCCAATGTTTTTTTAAAATAGGCTCTCACCTCTATCTTTTCCAAAATTCTTAATATCTCTAAAAGAACAATAGAAGGAATCATTATAACTGCCTCGCCTTCCTCTGCTTTTTCAAAAATTTCTTTTACTCTAGGACTCAAATTATACTTATTTAATAAAAACCAAACAAGTGGATGTGTATCAGTTACATACTTCATATTGCTCTAAAAAGTTCCTTTTTTGCTTGTTCTATATCCTCATCACCAATATTAAGCCCTTCCCATAAACCTTTTAATGAAGCTAGTTTTTTTTCTTTTTAGATTTTTCTTCTTACCCTGCCAATTGAATCTTTAACTGAATCAGTTCTTTCTCTATATTATTTAATCTTTGAGATATTTGATATTCTTCCATAAAATACCTTATTATTCAGGATATATAATTTTTTCGTTATCTAAGATATTTTTTATGAATAGTTAAATATCTTCTGATAAAATAATTTAAGAAATCTTCTTTAGATTTTTGCAAGGCCCTATAATAAGATCTTCTCTTTTTATATTCAATAATTATCATCGGATACTGAGAATGCCATAAAATATAATTAATTATAAGCCTACCAATTCTTCCATTTCCGTCACCAAAAGGATGAATTTTCTCAAACTGATAATGTGCTCTACCAGCCAATTCAACAGGATTTAATTTTTTATTTTCATCAACAAATTTAATAAAATTTCTCATTAATTTTTCAACATCTTGCCAATCAGGAGCCCTATAACTGCCAACTCTAACTAAATAACCTCTATATTTCCCAGCAATATCTGCTTTCGTATTCTGAAATATTTCTAAATGCCATTTTATTAATAATTCTTCTTTAAAATCTTCTTTCTTGTCAAGAATTCTCAAAAAGACTTCAGCATGTTTTTCTGTTTCTTTTATGTCTCTTAATGGCTTATTCGGAGCAATTTTATCTTCAATTATTTCCCTCGTCTCCTCAAGTGTTATCGTGCTGCCCTCAATTGCATTTGTATTATAAGTAAATGCAATAGCGAGCTGTTGCTTTATTTTTTCTTTAATAGATTCAGGATATTTTTGCCATTCTTTCTGGAAATTTTCTTTAATAATTCCAAGTTTTTTATTCAGATCTATTTTAAACTCAGCCATGAACTCTTTCTTAATTTTCTCAATATCTTTAGGGATTTCTTTCCCTAGATACTTTTCTTTTGTTACGACTTTCTTTCCTTCCCTCATGTTATACCTTAGATAGTAATATCCTTTTTTCTTTATAATTTTCATAATAATTATATCCCTACAGAATATTTATATTTTACTATTTAAGTAATAATGTAGGGGTATATAATTTTTCCAGATCTTTTTTGTCAGATAAGATAATATAATTCATTTTAAATTTAATCCCTTATTATATTCGTATAAAATAAGTATAATATCGTATAACCGATATATTTAAATACTAGTTTATTTTTGCAATTATATGAATTTTGCAAAAATACCATCAAAAGAAATTATTGATAAAACAGTTTCTTCATTAAAAACCAACGGAATAAATGTCTATGTTGCAAATAATAAAGATGATGCAAAAAATAAAGTTAAAGAGCTTTTGCCAAAGGAAGCAGAAGTTATAGTAATGACATCTGTAACATTGCAGGAGCTGGGCATTAAAGATGAAATTGAAAATTCTGATAAATATGCTCTTGTAAAAAAGAAGTTAGAAAAAATGGATAGAAAAACCCATAATTTGGAAATGCAGAAATTAGGAGCTGCTCCGGAATATGCTCTAGGCAGTGTGCATGCTGTAACTCAAGACGGGAAAATCATGATAGCATCTAATACAGGAAGCCAGCTGCCAGCTTATGCATATGGATCAAGCCATGTTATCTGGGTTGTAGGAATGCAAAAAATAGTAAAAGATTTAGATGAAGGATTTAAAAGAATATATGAGCATTCCCTGCCTTTAGAGAGCGAAAGGGCAAGAAAAGCTTATGGTGTCCCAGGCAGTTTCATAAGCAAGATTCTAATTGTTAATCGAGAAATAAATCCGAATAGGATACATCTAATTTTTGTTCCAGAAGTAGTGGGTTTCTAAAAAACATCTCTGAAAATTCTACAAAATTGCTGTCTGGAGTTTCTAAAAGCTGTTTCGCCTTCTTTTGTTAAGTTATAAACTAGCATCTTTCCATCTTTTTTTTCTTCTATAAAATTATCTTCTTTTAGGCATTTCAAGGCAGGATAAATAGTTCCAGGACTAGGTCTAACCCCTCTTCTCTTTTCTAATTCATCTGCAATATCCTGTCCGCACATAGACTTCTTTGATAAAAGGAAAAGTATCAAAAAAGAAAGCATTCCCCTCATATCACAGCAATTTTCATCTTTCCTCATATAATATATTCAGCATCCTTATTTAATAACCTTTCTTATCATATCTTATGACCGATATATTTAAATATGTCCATAATTATTAATATCGCATGTCCAATACTAAATCAATTAAAAAGATGAAAGGAGGTGCCATAAAATGAACTGTGAATATAGTTACGGATCTTATCGCTCACCAGCAAGAGGATTCTTTACAAAAAAAGAAAAGATAGAAATGTTGAAAGAGTATAAGGAATCTTTAGATATGGAATCAAAAGGCGTAGCAGGAAGAATCAAAGAGCTGGAACAATTGAATAATTAAAAATAACCTAATTTTTTATTTTTCTTAAATTTATTTAAATAAGCATGCACATAAATGCTTAAATATTTCTATTTCTCCAAGAAATTATGGAATTAAGAGATCATTTAGAAGAATTTAAACCATACTACATAATTGGGGCAGTTATAACAGCAATAATTGGAGGAGTGTTATACTACGAATTTGGTCCGCATTCAAGAAGAACACTTAATCCCGCAGGAAAAGTTTTGGAATATGAATTTCCAGTAGATTATAAAAGAATTATAAACGTCAGTTCAGGCGGAACAGAAGGAGATATTATGCTGACATATGAAAATCTTGAAGGAAAAATAATTACAAAAGAATACAACAGAATGGGGCTTTTCGAAACAACCATTAAATGGAAAGAACAGGAAAATAATCTGGAGAAAGATAACTAGAGATATAAAAAATCAAATCAATAATATTTATTAACTATCTATTCTTGAGTCATTAATGGAAGAAAAAAAAGGGCATCATAAAGAATCTGATAAAAATAATCAATATCCGCAATTCGTAAAATGGTTCTCAGAATTAAGCAATAAGGATGTTGCAATTGCCGGAGGAAAAGGCGCAAGTCTTGCAGAAATGTATAATCATAATTTTCCAGTTCCCCCAGGATTCATAATTACAGCACAGGCTTATCAATATTTCATAGAAAAATCAGAAATCTCTGAGCAAATAAAAAATATTTTGTCTATTTTAGATATAGAAGACACAGATGCATTGAACAAATCTACAGAAAATATAAGAGAGATGATTAAAAATGCAAAGATGCCTAAAGAACTTTCAGATGCTATTTTAGAGGCTTATGATATCTTAGATATTGATAAGCAAAAGATTTCTAAAGCAGGCCATGGAGCTTTAGAGATATTAAAAACAGGGCATGAGCCCCCATTTGTAGCGGTGAGGTCTTCGGCAACAACAGAAGATCTAGCTGATGCAAGTTTCGCAGGGCAGCAGGACACATTTTTAAATATAAAGGGCAATAGGGAATTAATAGAAAAAGTAAAAGCCTGTTTCGCCTCCTTGTTTACAGCAAGGGCCACTTATTACAGGCAGAAAAAAGGATTTGCCCATGATAAGGCATATTTGGCAGTTGTAGTTCAAAGAATGATTGATTCTGAAAAATCAGGAGTTATGTTCTCAAAAAATCCAGTGAAAGCCGAGGATAGTATAGTTATTGAGGCGGTTTGGGGCTTGGGGGAAGGCATAGTTTCAGGCCAGATAAAGCCAGACCATTATGTAGTTGCAGGCAATTTAGAAAAATTTGAGATAAAAGAAATGAAAGTAGCAGATAAGAAAATAGCAATCGTGAGAAATTCTGCTGGAAAAAATGAAACAGTTAAGCTAAGAGAGGAAAGAAGCAAACAGCAGGTTTTAACAAATTACGAAATAAAAAGACTGGCGCAATATGGAAAGCAATTAGAGGACCATTATAACAAGCCGCAAGACATAGAATTCGCCATTGAAAGAAACACAATCTATGTAGTACAATCAAGGCCAATTACAACAATTGCCTCAGATAGAAAAGGAGCAGAATTAAAAGGAAAGATTCTTCTTTCAGGATTAGGGGCTTCCCCAGGCATTGCATCAGGAACAGTCAAAATAATTCGTTCAATGGATGATCTTCCTAAAATAAAAAAAGATGATGTTCTGGTTACAAAAATGACAAATCCAGACATGGTTGTAGCAATGCAGAAAGCATCAGCCATAGTAACAGATGAAGGAGGATTGACTTGTTTTTCTGGGGATACAACTATACTAACAAGTAAAAGCTTTATGACAATAAAAGAAGCAACAGAACTTGTTAAATCGGGAGAAGAAATAATCCTTTTGGCATATGATACAAAAAATAAAAAAGCTTTATGGAAAAAAATTATTTCTGCAGGTAACAGAAAAAGGTTTGCTATAAGGGTCTCTGTTTCTCAGAAAGGAACTATGGATGAGAATACATTAGATTTGACTCCTGATCACAAAATGATAATTTTTGACAAGAGAGAGTTAATTAAAGAAAGAATAGATTCTATATTGGAAAAAGAAGATTACGTATGTTTAATAGATAAATTACCAGCGGCAAACAAAGTTAATCAAGAAAAGCTGGCTTATTTAATGGGCGCTCTTTTGTCAGACAGACACGTTAAAATAGACAAATATCATACTGGGAATTATAGGAGAGGCTATATTACATTTACTCAGAAAGATATACCCTCTAAGAGAGAATTTATTTCTACTGTAAGGTCATATTTTGAGGAATGTTTTGGCCATAAGTTCAATGAAGGAAGAATAAAACATAGCAGCAGTTACTTAGGAGGAAGACTAATTCAAGGGAGCGCCATGGATTATAGTTGCTATAATTTATATGTAGCTTTAGAAATAACTAAGCTATCTCAAAATTTGGATTCATGGGTTTTAACTTTAGACGACTCTTCTTGCCTGAATCTTCTAGCAGGATTAATAGACGGAGATGGATGTTTTTATAAGAACAGATTGCATATTTATTGCGATAAAGAAAATGTTTTACAAGGCCTAATCTTAGCATGCCTTAATCTAGGCATATTCCCTCAGATAACGAAAAATAGAACAATCCATCATGTCCAAATCTTAGAGAGATTATCGGATATCTTAGCATATACAAAGAGAGTGAAAGGAAGCATTACAAAGAAAATGAATGGCACTAAATTTTTCTCAGCAAAAAGAGTACTTTCCAATATAATAGATGAAGTAAATTACAAAGGGAGAATTAAACTTTATGCCAATAACAATTTATTAATAGACTCGGACAAGATTAGAGATTACATCATTCCATTAGCTCCGAAAGAAAATAAAGAAGAGTTGGAAAAGATAATTACTTCGGGCTTGAGGGCGCATAGGGTAAAGAAGATTTCTGATATAGGCCAAATAGAAGTATATAATTTAGAGGTCGAAGCTGATAATGAAATGGACCATAACTTTGTAGTATTTACTAGTAAATATACTCCTCTCTTAGTTTCAAATTCACATGCAAGTATTGTATCGCGTGAAATGGGCATTCCAGCTATTGTCGGAACAGGTGAAGCAACTCAAAAATTAAAGGAAGGCGAAATAATTACAGTAGACGGCTCTTCTGGAAAAGTGTTTGAAGGAAAAGCAGAAACACATTTGGCTGAAATAAAGCAAATTGTTCCTACAAAAACAAAAATTAAAGTAATAGTTGATCTACCTGATTTTGCTCAAAGAGCAGCTCTGTCAGGAGCAAAAGCAGTCGGCTTAGTAAGATTAGAAGGAATAATAGCAAGTTCAGGAAAACACCCAATAAAATTCTTAAAAGAAGGAAAAATAAATGATTACACTAAAATTCTTGTGGAGGGGCTAAAGAAGATTGCAGAGCCATTTGAAGAAATATGGGTAAGAAGTTCAGATATAAGAACTGATGAATTCAGGCATTTGGAAGGCGCCCCTAAAGAAGTTGAAGGAAATCCGATGTTGGGCGATCATGGTATAAGACTCAGTTTAAAATATCCTGATATATTAAAAGCAGAATTAACAGCCGTGAAAAACATAGCCCATATATTCCCTAACAAAAATATTGGATTAATGATGCCGCAAGTTATCAGCGTTTCGGAATTAAAACAGACAAAGGCCTTAGCCAGAGAAATAAACATGCCTAAAAATATTAAAATAGGAATAATGGTAGAGACACCGGCCGCAGTGCAGATAATTAATGATTTATGTGAGGAAGGCATAGATTTCATAAGCTTTGGATCAAACGATTTAACACAATATACTCTTGCTATTGACAGAAATAATAAGGATGTTCAGAATTTATATGATGAAATGAATCCAGCAGTCTTAAATTCAATAAGTTATGTAATAAGGAGATGCAAGAAATATGGCGTTGAAACAAGCATCTGCGGGCAGGCAGGGAGCAGGGAAGATATGGCAAGATTCCTCCTCTCTCAAGGAATTGACAGCATCTCAGTAAATGCAGACGCAGCTTATAAGATAAGCGAATTAATAGCAAGATTAGAAAGCTCAAAACCAGAAATAAAAGAAATTAAACAGGAAAAAGAGGAGATAATAATTGAAGATACGCTTCAGGATGCAGGTTATTCTGAGCCAGACGATCAATCAAAGAAAGATTCACAGCAGGAATTGCAAGAAGTAGAAGAGATTGCTCTATTAGCGCCAGCAATTCAATCACAAAATAATTCAAAAGATATAGAAGAAGTAGTCTTAGAAGAACTGGGCGATGATTATATGCCTGGCAATGCCAATAATAGAGAAAAAGAAGAAGTTCCTTCTTTAAATGACGCAATCCCAATAGAATCAGAGCATCTTGAAGAAAATGAAGAAGTCAAAGAAGAAATTGATCTAACACAAGAAAAAGAATGGGATGGCGAGAAAAGTAACTAATGTCCTTTTTCCCATCCATCATAAAAATGAATTTGAGGAAAACTTTCCTTTAATTTTTCCCAGTCCTTTGTTCTTAAAATTTCAGGCAATAGAGGAGAATCAACTAATTTTATATTTTGCGCATTTATAAATCTTTCTATTGTAGTGACTAAAAAGAAGTAACAATAGAAAGATTTAAATACTTTTAATGTGTATAGAAATAATGGCAAAAAGCACATCAGAAGGAACAAAAGAAAAAAGGACAGAGCACTTAGATGAACTCCTAAATCAGGCAAAAAAGTCAGCTGACTTAGAAGAAAAAATAAAAATAGCTACTAGCTATACAGGGGATAAAAGGAATAATTCTATTAATGAGTTAAGAGAGACAGCATACAAAGCAGGAGAAAAATATGGAGAATACCCGAGAAATAATATAAAAAGTTCGGACGGCCTGAAAGACAAGCCAGATGAGATTTTGAGAGGAGCGTCTTTGGCACTTCTAGATGCAAACAAAGAGTCTGTCGATTACATAAATTCTAATTTAGAATCTATTATAGATGAAGTAGATGACGAACATATTACAAGGGAAGAGATTATAAGGAATAATCTAGTGGCATCAGAAGCAGAAAAAGACTATCAAGAAGTTGCAGGAAAGTATCTTGAGAATGTAGCAAGACTAAAACAAGCAAAGGAGATAAAAGAAAGTGACTTTGATAAATTATCCCCCCAGGAAAGACTAAGGATTTACAGGGCAATTGCTCCTCTTGTTGAAAGGGAAAAGGCAAAGGAACTTTACGCTAAAGGTTTAAATGAAGAATATATAAGCGCAATTACAGCACTAGCAAGAGCTGCTGCAGAAGAAGGAGATATTCCAGAGAGATTAGTGAGCAAGGCAAAAGAAGAATACGTAAAAGAATTAGAGAAAGAGGCAGAAGGCTATAGAAAGAGCGCCGAAGGAAAGAAAGGCATTGTAGAATATGTTAAAGATTCTCTAAAGAAACTTGTCAGAGAAGGGGAAGCAGAAAGAGACAGGGCAGTCATAAGACTACTTTACGAAGTTTATAAGAAATAATTTTTCATTTTTTCTTTGAATCCAAAATCTGATCAATGAGCTTTGTCATTTCCAATAAAAAAGATTCAGCCCTTTCCTGCCACTTGTCAATTTCTCCACCTTTAACTTCGTGTATTTCTCCGTGTATTATCCCTTTATGCAGAACATAAATTTCTCTCAATTCTCTTACGTTCTCTAATTTAAGCATTCCTGTATCAACAAATTGCGTCTTTAGCATTTGAGGAATATGCTCAGGACTGGGAGGCAGTTGCCCTGCTGTAATCAAGGCTGCCTGAGCAGACTCAATCATTGTCCAATAAACACCCTCTATAGAACCAAGAATAGCTAGTTTGCTTCTGCCCAAATGCACTGGCGCTCTTTGTAACGCATTATAAACTGATTCAGGTGTTGACCTGATTCTTCCTTGCAATAACAACGCCTTCAATGGATTAAAAAATCCGCCGTAATCAATCAATGCCTCCCCATATCTTAATATATTCAACACAACAGGATCTCCCTGCATTAAATCCTGCCACCATGTTGTTAATTTTATAGTATTTATATGCAATTCTCTCGGATATTTTTGTTCTGTAATTAATTTGCCCAGCTCTTCCCTATACCATGCAATCAATTCTAAATCCCAATTTATAGCAGCATCGTCTATAATAAGAATAATATCAATATCTGAGCCGGGTTTTGCATCATTTTTCGCCTGTGAGCCGAACAAGACCGAGGCCTTTATTATCCTGTCAAATTTCTTCTGTATCTTCCCAGCAAAATCTACAGCTATCTCTTTCTCATTAATAAGCTTCCTGGGCTGAAGAGGCAATGTCTTTATATTATCCTCTTTTTTCTTCACCTTCTTCTTTTCCATATTATATATTCTAATATATATTATATTTAAATCTTAACTTCGTTAATATATTCTCTTTAATCCCCTGCTAAAGCATTAAATCTAATCTCAAGTTTAATAATATTAATATAAATACAATAGCAGCTATCCAAAATAATACATCTTGAACATTTATTTTTTTTGTCATGTGGCTTATTCAATTGGCGCTCCAGAAGCCCTGCTTCTTCCTCCCATCTGCCCGCCAAGTTCCAGTGGCAGATTAGAAAATCCAGCTCCATATAGTGAATGATGTATCTCTGGATTTATGTTTCCCTGCCCTAAAAAATATCCAGGGGCTATTCCAGCTAGTTGATTCCAATAAGGAGGCAAATTAGTCGCATGAGTAGGAGAGCCAAAAGCCATCAATGTCTGTCTCACAGGAGTTTGTGTTTGTGCCAAACCGCCTTGTCTGCTGAACCAATCTCCTGTCTCAACTATTTTTTTTACTTTGTCATTATATTTATGTATTAAATCAAGCATTGGTTTAGTAGGTACATTTCCCATCCCCATAGGCAGTTCAGTATGTTCAATTCCAAAATTATCAGATAAATGCACATGCTTTACAAAAGGCGCAATTTTTGCTGTTTGTTCAATAACCTGTTTCTCGCTGTATCCTTTTCCTCGGAGCATATTAATATGCCCTACATCCCACGTAACGCCTATTAATTTTTCAGCCTGTTCTTTTGCTTGAGATTCAGACATTCCAAGATCTTTTTTAGCTCTCTCAACAAATTTATCTCTTGCTTCATTAACAAGACTTTTTAAATCATCTGCAGTGCTTAATCCGCTTCCTGCAGGTGGATTTTCTATACTTATAATGGGAGCACTTCCTTTGAATTCCTTATAAGCTGAAAAAGCAGTATTTGCAAAACTTTCTGCTGCCTTGTCTACTGCCCATCCCCGGAGTTTTTTTATTGTTTGAGGAGGACTTATAGCTCTTAGAACATTCACGCCCTTAATTAATTCATCTCCGAGAATCTGAACTTTAGAAGGATCTGCTTCCATCTCTTTTATTTTAGGAGCAAATTCATCCCGGAATCTATTTAATTTATTTAAATCATCTTTCCTGCCATACTTCTCGGCCGCCTTATACGCATTATTAAATATATTCTGAAATTCGCTGTAAGCATCTCTCAAATAAATATCACCATGTGTTATTTGATTTATTTTTTCTATTGTGCTTGGCTGGTCTTTTAAATCTTCCATTGCCTTTTGATTTCCTCCAATAACTTCTTTATATATCCTAAGCAGAGATTTTTTTGTTTTTTCTCCCCTCTCTTTTTCTTCTTTTCCAGGGCCTCTATCATATTGGCTGAGAGTCTTATCTATAATTTCTGCTCCCTGATGTGCATGAAAATTCACTTGCTGTAGCTGCTTAAACCAGCCCTCTTCATTTTGTTTTTTGATAAGTTGATCAGGGTCAAATTTCTCTTCTTTTCTTAAATAATTTATATCAGCAGCAATATTTTGAAAATTGCCACCTTGTTCGTTCACTATCCAGAATTCTTTAACTTGTTTCTCACCATTATCATTAAAAGCATAAGTTTCAGGTTCAGGCAAGCTGACACTGGAATGAAAAGTTACAACAATATTTCCCTTAGGATCTAGTTCATGTGCTCTCTTAACAGCAGCAAACATATTTTTTTCAGCATTTTCTCTGTCCTCTTCCTGCCACCCTTGTTTTTGTACTCCTGTTGGCTCAACTAAAGGTCCATGAAAAGTCAAATCAATACCAGTTAATGCTTTCAATCTTCTAACTTCTTCTAAGTGTTGTTTAGGTATTTTATCAAGATGAGCCATTGGCCCTCCTCCTCCTGTTATGCTTAATCCGCTGAATTCTATAACTTTTGCTCCTGTTGAAATCTTTTTAGTAACAGCGTCCAGTTGATTGGCAGTAGTAGGGTCTGTAGGAAAACCAAACTGTCCAGCAGGAAATCTATAATCAAACCCTAAAAAAGCCTCTCCATAATCTTCTTTTATTCCATAAACAGGATCAAAATCAAAACCCCTTCCGTATCTGAATTCGTCTAAATCAGCCATATTTCATAGAAGAAATTCATTTATATAAACCTATCTCAGACTTCCCAGGGGTATCTTCTTTTCCTTTGTTGCTGTCCTGTTTGATATCTTTCATCTTTTTCTTCTACTCTCTGAATAGTTTCCCCGCCTTCTTTTCTCTCTATGGCTCCGCCTCTTCTCAGCTCTTGCCTGCCAGTTCTTGGAGTTACAGTTTCTCTTTCCCTGAATAAATCAGGGGCAGTAGCCCCACCTGTGCCTCCCCCTGCAGCATAATATGTAGACTCATAAGAATCTCGTGATTGCCGCCCTCTAGTAGAATACACCCTTTCTCTTTGGGCTTCTTCTTTTTCAAAACTTTGCCTTTCTCTTGTCGCTTCTTGTATATCTCCTTGATTAGCTTCTTCATTAGCACTCGCTTCCAAAACAATTGAAGGCGCCTTAAATTCCCCGCCAGAAGCCATCTCAGTTATTTCATCATTCCTGTCAGAACCAACATCCTTTTCTAATTCAGACTCATCTCTTTCTTCTTCGCCAATTACTTTTATTTTCGATTTAATTTCCTTTATTATCTTAATCTTTTTAGTTTCAGCTTCTTTCTTTTTTGCCATTATTAATTCAAGAAAAAGAAATATATAAATGCTCGTGGGGCGTTCAAATTAAGATTTAACTTATTCACTTGATTGCATAATCTTGTAATCCTTGAAATCTCATTAAGAATTGGTCTCTTAGATCAGTTACAGGTTTTCTTCCAACATAATTTCTAGGAGTTTTAACTGTAAGAATTCTTTCACCATTACCCATACTTGCAAATATAATCTCTTTGCTATTATTTACCTTAGTTGGATAGACTAAAAAAGAATGACTTGTGTGAATTTCTACTCCTCCAGGATTACAAGATTGAACAATAGTAGGCAACATTAATTTCATTCTAAACAGTTAGCAAGAGGTATTTTAATAATCACTAATAATAATGTTTTGTCTTCGTATACCTTTATTAATAATCAGAATAATGAGTATATTGACAGGTAAATTTAGAACGTTATCATAAATCCATACTAAAGAGCAATTACTTATTGAAGGATCTAAGAGCCTATCCTTATAGGAAATAATTTCTGAATCGGTAAGTATAAATAATGAATAAAACTTGAATTGC